>CALPPA020000008.1 GCA_943325355.2 Klebsiella pneumoniae
ATTGGAAGGCTACCAAGAAATTAAAATTTACGGTAAATACTATGATGTAAATGCAAATATCCTCGAAATCGAAGGATTGTCTGCTCATGGCGACCAAAAGGATTTGCTGAATTGGCTTTCTGAATTGGAAAACAAACCTGAAAAAATGTTTTTAGTACACGGAGAAAACGAGGCGTTTTTAGAATTAGCTGAAAAAATAAATGAAAAATATGGTTTTGATTGCGTCATTCCTCAAATGAATCAAGAGTTTGAATTGTAAAGATTATTCATTTAACATTTTTTTTGTTGTTCGAATTACAATATGATGTAATTTTGCGCTATGAAATTCAAAAAGCACACTAGTTTTTTACTAGCTATTTTCCTATTGGTTTCCAATACGGGATTTTCTGTTGGTGTGCATTATTGTGGAGGAAATGTTGCTTCTGTAAAACCTGTATTTTGGAAAACTTCTGAAACCCTAAATAAAGAGGAAAAAGGATGTTGTCCTCCTAAAGTTTCCACTATAGTTAATAAAAAAGACAGTTGTTGCAAGAATAAAGTGGTTCATTTTCAGAAAAAATCAGGAAAAGTAACCTTCAATTCAATCTCTTTTCAACCAGATTTTGTTTTTCTATTCGAAGAATGGAATCCTATTGTCTTTACTGCATTTACAAATTTTGAAAACAGTCGCATTACTTCTTATTATTGTGATGCCCATGCGCCGCCACTTTTCAAATTATATCATCAATACATTTTCTACGCCTGATCTTAATGTTTAAATTAAAATCAAACTATTCTTTTGGTTTGATATTTAAATTATAAACATTAAAATTTTAAATATGAAAAAACATTTTTCAATACTTTTATTGCCCTTGTTGTGTGTTTTTGTAACTTATTCTCAGGACACATTACAGGCTGTAAAAGTAATTTCTAAAAACAAAGGCTTACAAAAATCCTCAAAGATTACCGCCAATACGACATTGGTAACCAGCAAGGAATTACTTAAAGCGGCTTGTTGCAATCTTGCGGAAAGTTTCGAGACTAATCCCTCCATCGATGTCAATTTTGCGGATGCACTTACGGGTACAAAACAAATCAAAATGCTGGGATTAACCAGTCCTTATTTGATGATTGCCGAAGAAAATATCCCTTCAGTTCGTGGTGCTTCACAAGCTTATGGATTGTCATTTACACCAGGAACTTGGATTGAAAGTATCCAGATCACAAAAGGAGCGGGTAGTGTTGTCAATGGATACGAAAGTATTTCAGGGCAAATTAACACCGAATTACTCAAACCTATAAACAATATTCCGTTTTTCTTGAATTTCTATGGTTCTACAGATGCTCGGTTTGAATTAAACACGCATTTCAATGCTAAAATTTCGGACAAATGGACCAGCGCTTTGTTTGTTCACGGTAATACAAGAACGGGCAAAAACGATATGAATGACGATGGCTTTCTCGACAATCCATTGGCAAAACAAATCAATATTTTGAATCGCTATCAATATTATAATGCCGAAAAGGGTTTGGTGAGTTTTATCAATTTCAGGTATATGAACGACAAAAAACAAACTGGCGAGTTGGATTTTGATCCCGATAAAGACAAAGGAAAAACAAACTTTTGGGGTTCAGAAATAAACACCGAACGTTTTGATGTTTCCTCAAAAATAGGATATGTTTTCAAGGATATGCCCTATCAAAGTATTGGTTTTCAAAATGCTTTTAACACTCACAATCAGGAATCGTATTTTGGATTGAACCAATATAATATTAAGCAAAGTAGTTTTTATTCGAACTTGATTTTCAATTCGATTATCAATAATACGATGCACAAATTTGCCACTGGTTTGAATTTTTCTTACGACAAATACCAAGAATTTGTCAATGTGAATGATTATAGCAGAATCGATAATTCTGTGGGTGCTTTTTTTGAATACACTTATGATAATGATGATAATTTTAGCTTGATAGCAGGAGGAAGAGTGGACAGTCACAACCGTTTAGGACTTTTTATAACGCCAAGATTGCACATTCGTTACAATCCTTGGGAGAAAGGGGTTGTACGAGTTTCGGCAGGAAGAGGAAAACGTAGTGCTAATATTTTTGCTGAAAACCAATCCCTTTTTGCTAGTGCAAGAACCTTTAATATTTTGGATACTAACGGAAAAATTTATGGTTTAGATCCCGAGATTGCTTGGAATTACGGATTGAGTTTTAATCAAAAATTTACTGTTTTCGGACGAAATGCCGATGCAGGGTTTGATTTTTACAAAACCGATTTTACAAATCAAGTAGTGGTTGATTTATATACACCAACGGCAACTCCTGGAACGCATCAGGTTTTGTTTTATAATTTAAACGGAAAATCGTTTGCCAATAGTTTGCAAGTGGACTTCAATATAGAATTGGCAAAGCACTTTGATTTGCGGACGGCTTATAAATATTATGATATCCAAACCGATTTTTTAAGCGGAAGAAGCGAAAGGCCATTGCAGGCAAAGCATCGGTTTTTTGCCAATTTAGGATATGAAACACCTAATGTAGATAAAGGAAAACAATGGAAATTTGATTTCACTTACAATTGGATGGGGCAACAAAAATTGCCCGAAACAGCTTCAAATCCCTTAGAAGATAGGCTTCTGGTGTATTCTCCTTCGTTTTCTTTGATGAATGCACAAATTACTCGAACTTTTTCTTCTACTTTTGAAATCTATTTTGGCGTAGAAAACATTGGGAACTATCGTCAAGAAAAAGCAATTTTGGGAAATGAAAATCCTTTTGGTTCAACTTTTGATGCTTCTATTACTTATGCACCTATTTTTGGACAAATGAATTATGCTGGACTGAGATTTAAAATTAAATAAAAACAATGGTGATATCAATTGCAAAAATCAATTAAAAAATCAATTAAATAATTAAATTATGAAAAATCTATTTTTAGGAATGATGTTACTAGTAGCAACACTTTCTGCACAAGCACAAACGAATAAAAACGCTAAATACACTATAGAAGTAAATGGCAATTGCGAACAATGTCAGAAGCGAATTCAAAAAGCGGCTTTTTCTGTAAATGGGGTTAAAACAGCAGTTTGGAGTATCGAAACTCATAAACTAGATTTGACTCTTAATGAAGAAAAAACTTCAATAGCTGAAGTTAAAAAAGCTATCGCAAAAGTGGGTCACGATACGGAAGGTGTAAAATCAACACAAGAGGATTATGACAATCTTCATCATTGCTGCAAATACGACAGGGTAGAACCTAAGAATTAAATTTGTAATGAATAGAGAAATGATTTTTTTAATCTTTCTAAAATTTATATATCAAGATTGATTTTATTAAATATTTATTAAAAAAATGCATTTCCATTGAGTTGATAGTGCTGTTTTACTAAATTATAATTACTTTCACGACCGAGAATTTTTAAACTATTTTTATGAGTAATTTCGATTGGACACAACTGATAAATCCAGAGTTTTATATATTAATGGAATTTGGTGGAATAAAAATGGGATTAGTAGTAATCCTTTTTATCATTTTTGCTGAAACTGGATTGTTTGCAGGGTTTTTTCTTCCGGGAGATAGCTTGTTGTTTTTAGCAGGCATTTATAGTGAATTATTAACTCGGCAAATTTCAGTGGGTAACGATTTTGCTAATTTAGTATTATTATCTTCTTTAGTTGCTGCCGCTGGAGTTTTAGGGAATATGGTAGGGTATTGGTTTGGTGTCAAAGGAGGAACTTATCTCTATAAAAAAGAAGATACTTTTTGGTTTAAGGAAAAATACCTATTGCAATCAAGAGATTTTTTCGAAAAATATGGAGGAAAAGCCATAGTGTTTGCTCGATTTTTACCCATTTTTAGAACATTCGCTCCTATAGTAGCTGGGATTGCATCAATGGATAAACAGAAGTTTATGTTTAATAACATTTTGGGTTCTGTGCTTTGGTCATTTAGTATGATTTTTGCGGGGCATTATTTGTCTGATTTCTTTAAAAATCAATTTGGCATAGATTTAAAAGCTCATATCGAATTGATTGTCATTGGTATAGTTTTCTTTACAACCGCTCCAGTTTTATGGAAATTACTTAAAAAAAGAGTTATTCATAAATAGTAAAATTTAACCATAAAAAAACTCCGTTTGCAATTTCTAAACGGAGTTTTTATTTATTCAATAGGTACATTATGCATTTCAGAAATCAATTGACCGTCGGTTGAAAACCCTTCTATAAAAACCTGAATTACTTTTTGATTGCCTTTAGGGAACTTATATTCAAAGCTTTGATTTTCTTTTATTGTAGTATTTGGAGACCAATTTAATGTGCCAAATGAATAAAACTCTTTTTGGGTGTCAAATGGAGTAGTTTTAAATTCTATGTTTTTGCTGTAGCCATCAGTTGCGATTAATGTTGTGAATTTTGTTCTGAAGTATTTGTTGTCATACCCTTTCTTTTGGTATATTTTAATTGTTCCAAAATAACCTGATGTTGTGTCCGAAAAGCCAGATTGATCGATATAGATTTCGTCCACGTTGTTTAAGTTGAGGCTGTACAATAAATTATAGTCAAACACTAAAAAATCATCAATATATACAGCAGGAGAACCTTGGGCAAAAGAGCCTCTATTGCTCCTAATATATGCTGTATTTTCCTCTGGGTCAATTCCAGTTCGATATCCATTTTGCCCTATAAAATCCAGTACATTCCCAAAATCACCTTCTTCTATTTTAAAAGCTTTTGCGTTTATACCCATCTCATTTTTATGGGTAAATACTTCTTTTTTAAATTTATTGATTATGGTTATTTCGTTTAAATTTATTTCTTTTTTTGAAAGTTTAGAAGCTGAAAAAACGATGCTGTCTCCCTCCATTTTTTCTATTGGACAATTTGATTTATTGAATTTTATAGGCAAGTTAAACTTAGTTTCGTGATTAAATACTTTTGCTACCATTTTTGTATAGATAGAAGAATTCTTTTCATTTTCTAATTGTAAAATATATACTGTTGAGTCTTGTACATAAAAATTTTCGAATTTAAATGAATTATCTTTTCCCACAATTGTTTTTTCAAAAAGATTATCTTTTAATGAAATTAGCAATAGTTTATTGGTTAAATTTGGATTAACAGTACGATTTATATTGCCACTTATAGTGACCCCTTTATTGAATTTGTAATATATTTTTGGGGGATTAGATTTAATATTTTCCCAGAGGAATTTACTTTTATTCTGGTTTAGCATTAACAAATCCATTTCTCTTTTTTTATCCTTATTTTCAGGGTCAAAATAGATGTAATTATTAATTTCTGGTGTTTCTAAATAAGCATTCAAATAGAATGTTCCGAGTATAGATCTCTTATTTTCTATACATATATTGTTTTCTGGAAGAATACTAGCACTAATGTTTGCCTGAGCTAAATTTGTACTTCCTTCTAGCATTATGCTGTCATTTGCGATGCCATTTGCCTTTACTTTTGTTTCAGGTTCAATTGTTGAATAATTATAAATTAACCTTTCTGTAATCTCGTTTAGTTCTTCGTCAATAAGCCGAATACAATTGACACCATTGGGCAAATATTTTTTTTCAACAAGAATTATTTGTTCTTTTTCTTTGTTGTTGAAGTTGATTTCTTTTAGAATTGAGTAGCCGTTTTGTTGAATGAGTAGATTGAAATTTTTATTTTTATATAATTCAATTCCTTTTTCATTCGTTTTTACTGCTACTGCAACTATGTTTCTGGGTAAATTGTTGTTGTATGAAATGGAAATGCCTGTTTGTTTTATCTTGGGTAATTCTTGAGAAAGATTTAGCTTTTCAGAATGTATTTTTAATGTGTATTTTTCATTTACATCTGCTATTAAGTAAAAAGCACCATAGCCCATTTTATTGGTGTTAAAACGGGAAATTTCATTAGATTTTGAATCTAGAATAATAATATTGTTGAGTTCGAGGCCTTTATTATTACAGTCTGTAATCTTTACTCCGATAGTGTTGTTAATTCCATCGATGATATTCCCGCCTTCTGGGAAAAAGCCTATTTTAACTATTTTCCAATTGGGTTCATTTGTTTTATAATTGAAGGGTTCTTCAATGTTGTAAACTTCAATTGTTTGGCTGAACGAATCATCTTCTTTAAAATTATTCATCCAATTGGTATAAAAATGGAAAAGATATTTTCCTGTTTTGAACTTTTTATTCAAATGAATTCCTCCTGAAAAGGCTCCATTAGAAGCATATAGCAATTGTTTTTGTACAATTTGATCCTGTTCGTCGTATATTACTAATTGTATATTAGATGTGTTAAGATGGGGTAAGTTAGTGTTTTTGCTTAAGATATATCCTTTGAAAGCAAGGTCTTCATTATTTAAATATGTAGTCTTATTGAATTGAACGTGAATGATTTCTCTGTCTTGTTGAAAATAGGTTTCAAGAAAGGTTTTAATTTTTTCTTGATTGTTTGGTGCTTGAGAAAAGGAAGTTAGACAAAGTAAAAAAAAGCAAAGCGTATATAATCTCATTTTATGATTTTTTGAAAAGCATAGCTAATCTACTAAATTTAAATAGAAATTGAACTTTTGTAAGGGAATAATTTAATTATTTACTGCGATTTAAATGAAAAAACCCGCTTGTAAAACAAGCGGGTTTTTGATTTATTTCAATTTGGAATTCAGATTATTACATCATTCCTGGCATACCTCCACCCATGTGGTTTCCGCCTATATTTTCTTCTTTAATGTCAATCAAGGCACATTCAGTGGTTAATATCATTCCTGCTACTGAAGCTGCGTTTTCTAAAGCAATACGTGTTACTTTTTTTGGATCGATGATTCCAGCTTTTAGCATATCTACATATTCGTCAGTTTTGGCATTGTATCCAAAATCACCTTTTCCTTCGGCTACTTTTGCAACAACTACAGAACCTTCAAGACCTGCGTTTTCAACAATAGTTCTCAAAGGAGATTCTACAGCACGAGAAATTATTTGGATTCCAGTTGCTTCGTCTGCATTGTCTGCTTTTAATGATGAAAGTGTGTTTTTAGCTCTCAACAAAGCCACACCTCCACCAGCAACAATTCCTTCTTCAACGGCAGCGCGAGTTGCGTGAAGCGCATCGTCAACTCTGTCTTTTTTCTCTTTCATTTCTACTTCCGAAGCAGCACCAACATATAAAACAGCAACTCCTCCAGCTAATTTAGCCAAACGTTCCTGTAATTTTTCTTTATCATAATCAGATGTTGTTGCTTCCATTTGACCTTTGATTTGGTTCACGCGATTTTTGATCATATCGGTTTCTCCAGCACCACTAACAATTGTAGTATTATCTTTATCGATGGTTACTCTCTTGGCAGTCCCTAACATTTCGATAGTAGTATTTTCTAGCGTATAACCTCTTTCTTCAGAAATTACAGTTCCGCCAGTCAAAATAGCGATATCTTCCAACATTGCTTTTCTTCTGTCACCAAAACCTGGTGCTTTTACAGCGGCGATTTTCAAGGCACCACGTAATTTGTTTACTACCAAAGTTGACAAGGCTTCTCCATCTACATCTTCTGCAATAATCAATAATGGTTTCCCAGATTGTGCTACTGGCTCTAAAACTGGTAATAATTCTTTTAAAGAAGAAACTTTTTTGTCGTACAAAAGAATATAAGGACTGTCTAATTCCACTTCCATTTTTTCAGGATTAGTCACAAAATAAGGAGAAAGATAGCCTCTGTCAAATTGCATACCTTCTACAACATCAACATAAGTATCCGTTCCCTTTGCTTCTTCAACGGTGATAACACCTTCTTTTCCCACTTTTGCGAAAGCATTAGCAATTAACTCACCAATTACTTCATCATTGTTTGCAGAAATAGAAGCAATTTGTTTGATTTTATCAGAATCACTTCCTACTACTTTTGCTTGTTTAGATAAATCAGCCACAATAGCTTCAACGGCTTTGTCTATTCCGCGTTTCAAGTCCATTGGATTTGCTCCAGCAGCCACGTTTTTCAATCCTTCTTTTACGATAGCTTGCGCCAAAACCGTAGCAGTTGTAGTTCCGTCACCCGCTAAATCATTGGTTTTAGAAGCCACTTCTTTTACCATTTGAGCACCCATATTTTCTAATGGGTCTTTCAATTCTATTTCTTTTGCAACAGTAACACCATCTTTAGTAACGGTTGGTCCACCAAAAGATTTTCCAATAATTACGTTACGACCTTTTGGTCCCAGGGTTACTTTTACTGCATTTGCTAATGCATCGACACCACGTTTTAAACCGTCACGTGCTTCGATATCAAATTTTATATCTTTTGCCATTTTTTTTGCCATTGCGAGGAACGAAGCAATCGCATCCTCATTATTTTTTTCTTAATACTTAATACTCAAATCTTAATACTCGATTAGATAATTGCTAAAATGTCGTCTTCACGCATAATTAGATAATCTTTTCCTTCTAATTTTAATTCTGTTCCAGCATACTTTCCGTAAAGTACAGAATCGCCAACTTTTACTGTCATTTCGTGATCTTTTGTGCCTTTCCCAACAGCGACAACAGTTCCTTTTTGAGGTTTTTCTTTTGCAGTGTCTGGAATAAAAATTCCTGAGGCGGTTTTTGTTTCAGCAGCTACAGGTTCAATAAGAACTCGGTCTGAAAGTGGTTTAATATTTAAAGCCATAATGATAAATGTTATTTTTTAATTGAGAAATTTAATACTGCAAAAATAAGTAAAACTCACGGTTATTCACAAAAAAAGCGTTAACAAAATGCTAACGCTTTTATATATTTTTTGATAAATATTATTTTGCTGGAGTTGTTCCTGCCGGAGTGTTTTGAACTGGAGCAACAGGCGTTTTAGTGCTTGGCGCAGTAGTTTCTGTTTTTTCAATAATTTTAGAATCAGTATCACTTAAGGATCCTCCAAAACTTAAACTAGAAAGTAATATAAGTACAATTAATATTGTGGCCAATGTCCAAGTGCTTTTGTCTAAGAAGTCAGTTGTTTTTTGAACTCCACCTATCTGAGTTGAACCACCAAGTGTTGAAGATAACCCACCACCTTTAGGGTTTTGAACCATAATTACTACAATCAATAGAAAGCAAACTATTGTTATTAAAACTAAAAAAATTGAAAATGTGCTCATTGTTTATTTATTATTTTGTTGTAAAATCTTTATATCCGAAATACGGTCTGCAAAGAAACTACTTTTTTCTGGATATTTCAAAATTAATATCTCATAAGCTTGAATAGCACGTTGATATTTTTTTTGTTCTAAATATACTCTTGCCAAAGTTTCGGTCATTAAATAGGAATTGTCAGTTTGATTGGCTTCGAAATTGGTAGTTGATTCTGTTCCTTGTTTTAGTGGAGGAATTTTTGGACTAGCTTCAATAAATTTATCTATCAATTCTAATTTTTTCTTTTTGTCTTCATCCAATACATTAGTATTAGAATTGCTTCCAATTTCTTTTTCTCTAACTATAGGTTGTATTCTGGATATTTGAAGCCATTCTTGAAAGGAATGTTTTTCATTAATGGAAAAATCCAAAGGTTTTCCTATTTCCAAGTTTTCTTCCGCTGTCATTGCGAGATTCGAAGCAATCTCTTTTTCATCAATAGTTACTGCTAAAGCAGCTTCTTTTATTGATGTAAGTATAGATTGTTCTATGGTGTTTATTTTTGGCTCAAGTTTTAACTCGTGCTTAATTATTTCGTGATCAACCACGCTTATGTCAAGAAGTTCCAACACCTTTTTGTCATACAAACCTTTTTGGATGGCAACAAAAGTATCTGATGTAATGAAATCAAATAAAACAGTTCTATCAGTAGTATGAGATGCAGTAACTTTCAATGCATAATTATACCTGAAGCTATTTTGATTGAACAATCCTTTTAAACGCAAAGCTCTCGCACTTTGAAAATAAGGAAAATCATCCAGTACTTTCCCTAATGCATCCGTTTGCTTTTCGTTGATAGCATTTGGTTTGTTAATTAAATAGGTATAATCGGTTACGTTCATTTCAGATTTCAGATTTGCTTTGCCTGTTCGCCATTCTGGCTCGAGTCAGATTTCAGATTTCAGATTTCAGCGGCTAACTAAAAACTGCAATCTGCAATCTGGATTTACCATTTTGCTAATGATTCATTAAAAATATCTTGTGTGATTCTATCTAAAATCTCTTTTATTCCGGCATCCTTTGTTGCTCCAGTAAGTTGCTGTGATGCGGGATAATCGTAGAAAAAATCAAATTGTTTTTCAAAATTATCAGTTTCTTTATTTTTATTGGTAAACCTAACATTTATTCGGATAGTCAATCTATTTTGAGATGCTTGTTGATCTGCGGTGGCAGTCATTGGAGTTATCCTGTAATCTGTTATTTCTCCTTCGTAGGTTAAATCCCCGTTGCTTTTTATCAAATTCAAGTTGGTTTGATTTTGGATAAGATCTTGTAAAGCCAAGGTAAATGTTCGGTCGAGCCCTGGTTCGATTAGTTCTGCATTATTTGGAAAAAAATTCACTTGAAAAGTTTTCGCATCAATCTTACCGGTTCCAGTGAAGTTGTAAACAGAACAACTACTGAATGTCAAAAGAAATGTAACTGCAATACTATAACTTAGTAGTCTCATTTTATATTTAAAAAGTTCAAAGATATTCAATTTTTAAAGATCAAATTGTTTTATTTTTCGATAGAGCGTTCTTTCGGAAATTCCTAATTCATCAGCCGCGGCTTTTCGTTTTCCTCTGTTTTTTTCCAAAGATTTTTTTATCATTTCGATTTCTCTTTGTTCTAATTTCAGAATTTCTTCTTCTTCAACCGTTTCTTCAAATTGGTAATTATCATCTTGTTCTTGATAATTTTTTTCATTATTTGTTGCAGTAATTAAGCCAGTTCTTGGTTCGTCTTCTGCTTCTTCTTCAAAATCTATTTCGCTGTCCTCTTCGTGAGCACCATATATTTTATTGATTAGATGCGAATTTGTTTCTTGAACTTTAGTGACGCCGTTTTGCATCAATTCCATTGTCAATTTCTTCAAATCGTTCAAATCACTTTTCATATCAAAAAGCACTTTGTACAGAATTTCCCTTTCAGTACTAAAATCGTTTTTGCTCTTTTTGTCTTTTATTACTGAAGGTAAATTACTAGCTTCGGAGGGTAAGTAGGATTGCAAAGTCGAAGCCGTTATATCGCGATTAGTCTCTAAAACCGAGATTTGTTCAGCTACGTTCCGCAACTGTCGAATGTTTCCGCTCCATCTAAATTTTTGCAATAATTGTACGGCATAATCGTCTAATTTAATGGGAGGCATTTTGTATTTATGGGCAAAATCAGCAGCAAATTTCCTGAACAATAAATGAATGTCATCTTTTCGGTCGCGCAAAGGAGGCAAAGTTATGTCTACTGTACTCAATCGATAGTATAAATCTTCTCTGAATTTCCCTTTTTCGATGGCGTCAAACAAATTGACATTGGTAGCAGCCACAATTCTCACATCTGTTTTTTGCACTTGTGAGGAACCTACTTTTAGAAACTCCCCGTTTTCTAGAATTCGTAACAATCGAACTTGTGTTGTCAAGGGTAATTCACCCACTTCATCCAGAAATATTGTTCCGCCACTAGCTACTTCAAAATAACCTTCTCGAGTGGAAGTTGCGCCTGTAAAGGAGCCTTTTTCGTGACCAAACAACTCACTGTCTATCGTTCCTTCTGGAATTGCTCCACAGTTTACCGCAATGTATTTGCCGTGTTTACGGTGCGAAAGTGAGTGTATAATTTTAGGAATACTTTCTTTTCCAACACCACTTTCACCCACAACTAACACTGAAATATCAGTTGGTGCTACCTGAATGGCTTTTTCTATCGCACGATTGAGTTTCGGGTCATTCCCAATAATCTCAAATCTTTGTTTTATTGATTGAACTGTTTCCATAGTTTTTTGTTTAACACAAATTATTTTTTGCCACGAATTTCACGAATTTCACGAATTTTTTTAAATGTATTTTTTTTTGAAATTTAAACAACAACTCTTTTGTGCTGAAGCGTTTTAATATTAAAATTTGCGATTATTCCAATTTGACTTTCGGCTAAAACCATATAATTCAATGTTTGAGTTAGATGTTCATTTATAATTTCTTTTAGCGCTTTTACCTCAAAAATAATTTCATCATAAACTACAAAATCTGCATAATATTTATGTGAAATGGGATGTCCTTTATAAATTATAGAAAATGGTTTTTCTCTTTCATAGGGAATATTGTTAATCTTGAATTCGATTTCCAAAGCATCTTTAATATATATAATTTCAGATAATCCGCCACCTAAAACTCTATGAACTTCCATACATAAGCCTATGATTTTGTAATACTCTTCTTTTTTATATAACTCCATATTTATTGTTTTTTGCTACTGATTTCAATATTTCAATAGTTTATAAATTTTTTTAAAATTAATAAAAGAAATTTGTGCTAATTCGTGAAATTCGTGGCGAACTTTTTTTAATTCATCTCACTCAAACCAAGCGCTTCACCAATCAAAGTTCCACTGGTGCAACTCGTGATTTTTACATTTACAAAATCCCCGATTTTATAATTCTCTTTTGGAAAAACCACCACAATACTTTGCGAATTTCTTCCAGACCAATCATTTTCAGATTTTTTTGAAGTTTTTTCTACCAAAACTTCTACGGTTTGTTCCAAAAACCCCTGAGTTCTTATCGCGCTATGGCTTCTTTGTAAATCGACAATTTCTTGTAATCTTCTCAATTTTGTGCTTTCCGGAACATCATCTTTCATTTTGCGTTCTGCCAAAGTTCCAGGGCGTTCGGAGTAAGCATACATATAACCAAAACTATATTTTACATATTCCATTAAACTCAAAGTGTCTTGATGATCCTGTTCGGTTTCTGTTGGAAAACCAGAAATTAAGTCTTGGGTAACGGAACAATCCGGAATTATAGCCCTGATTTTATCAATCAAATTCATATACTCTTCACGAGTGTGCAAACGGTTCATTTCCTTGAGGATTCTGTTGCTTCCCGATTGAACCGGCAAGTGAATATGGTTGCAAATATTCGAATGTTTGGCAATCACGTGCAACACACTTTCGTGCATATCTTGCGGATTTGAAGTCGAAAATCGGATGCGCATTTTTGGGAAACCAACGGCGACCATTTTGAGCAATTGATCAAAGTCAACAGCCGTTGCTTTTTGCATTTCAGTAGCGTTGACGAAATCTTTTTTCAATCCGCCTCCATACCATAAATAACTGTCCACATTTTGTCCCAAAAGCGTAATTTCTTTAAAACCTTTGTCCCATAAATCCTGAATTTCCTTCATAATGCTTTGTGGTTCTCTGCTTCTTTCTCGTCCGCGAGTGAAAGGAACCACACAAAATGTACACATATTATCGCAACCACGAGTAATAGAAACTAAAGCCGTGATGCCATTGCTCATTAATCGAACGGGAGAAATATCGCCGTAAGTCTCGTCTTTTGACAAAATCACGTTAATCGCATCACGACCTTCTTCGACTTCTGCCAACAAATTAGGTAAATCTTTATAAGCATCTGGACCTACTACAAGGTCTACAATTTTTTCTTGTTCAAGGAACTGACTTTTCAACCGTTCTGCCATACAGCCCAAAACCCCGACTTTCATTTTAGGATTTTTGCGTTTCACGGCATTGTATTTTTCCAAGCGTTTTCGAACAGTTTGTTCCGCTTTGTCACGAATGGAACAGGTGTTGACCAAAACTAAATCAGCTTCTTCAAGGATTTGCGTGGTGTTATATCCGTTTGACGATAAAATTGAAGCCACAATCTCACTGTCAGAAAAATTCATCGCGCAGCCATAACTTTCTATAAAGAGTTTTTTTGTGTTCTCAGGTTTGTATTCTAGAACAAGGGTTTCTCCTTGCTTGCTTTCTTCGATAATCTTTTCCATCTCGTTTTTTCAAAGGACAAAGATAAAGCAATTTCAATAAATATGACAAGATGTCAGATGAAGAATTAACAGTATTTTAAGTTCAGTCCAATATAAAATGGAAAATTACTGTATAAACTATTGTTCTTTAAAATTTCAGAATCAGTATAGATAAAATGGATATTTCATTGATTAAATTCACTTTTAAATTTTTCAAAAGCCAATATTTAAAAAAAATAGATACTTTTGTCCTAGAAAAATACACCTATGGCAAAGAATTTAGTTATCGTTGAGTCCCCTGCAAAGGCAAAAACTATCGAAAAATTTCTAGGAAGCGACTATCAAGTCGAATCGAGTTATGGTCATATTGCAGACTTACCTTCTAAAGAAATTGGAGTGGATGTTGAAAATGGTTTCAAACCAAAATACGAAGTTTCTGCCGACAAGAAAGCATTGGTTTCAAAATTAAAAACCTTGGCCAAGAATGCTGATATGGTTTGGTTAGCTAGTGATGAGGATCGTGAAGGGGAAGCTATTTCTTGGCATTTATCCGAAGAATTAAAGTTAGACAAGAACAAAACCAAGCGAATTGTTTTTCACGAAATCACGAAATCTGCGATTCTGAAAGCAATTGAAAATCCACGCGAAATAGATTATAATCTAGTCAATGCACAACAAGCTCGTAGAGTTTTAGACAGATTGGTGGGTTATGAATTGTCACCTGTTTTATGGAGAAAAATCAAAGGAGGGCTTTCCGCTGGACGGGTACAATCGGTTTCAGTTCGTTTGATTGTTGAACGTGAAAGAGAAATCCAGAATTTCAATCCAATAGCTTCATATTCAGTTGTAGCAGAATTTACAAATGAATCCGGAAAATCATTCAAAGCCAAACTGCCGAAGAATTTCAATACCAAAAAAGAAGCCGAAGATTTCTTGAATAAGAATATTGGTTCTACTTATAAAGTTTCAGATTTAGAAACTAAACCAACTAAAAAATCACCAACCGGACCTTTTACAACTTCGACTTTGCAACAAGAAGCTGCAAGGAAATTGTATTTGCCTGTTGGAATCACGATGCAACTTGCGCAACGTTTATACGAAGCTGGACTCATTACTTATATGAGAACCGATAGCGTGAACTTGTCTAAAGACGCGATGGAAGCGGCTCAAGCTGAAATCATCAAATCCTACGGAAAGGAATTTTCTAAACCCAGAACTTTTGTAAATAAAAGCAAAGGAGCTCAAGAAGCTCACGAAGCAATTCGTCCAACGGATATGTCCCGTCACACCGTAAACATTGACAGAGATCAAGCGCGTTTATACGATTTGATTTGGAAAAGAACCTTGGCTTCACAAATGAGTGACGCTGAATTAGAACGAACAAACGTAAAAATTGCGGCTAACAATCACGGAGAAATATTCACGGCGTCTGGTGAAGTGTTACTTTTTGAAGGTTTCTTGAAAGTATATTTAGAAGGAAATGATGATGATGATGAGGAACAAGAAGGAATGCTTCCGGCAATGAAAGTCAATGAAAAATTAGAAAATAATTATATTACTGCAACCGAAAGATATTCTCGTCCGGCTGCAAGATTCACCGAAGCTTCTTTGGTAAAAAAATTAGAAGAATTAGGAATTGGTCGTCCATCGACTTATGCGCCAACAATTTCCACAATTATCAACAGAAATTATGTTGAGAAAGGAAATTTGGATGGTCAGGAGCGCAATTATATCCAACTGACTTTACAATCTGGAAAAGTAGCCGAGAAGTTACTCAAGGAAAATACAGGTTCTGATAAAGGAAAATTAGTTCCAACTGATATTGGAACAATTGTTACGGATTTCTTGGTCAAAAATTTCGAAAACATTCTGGATTATAATTTCACTGCAAAAGTGGAACAAGATTTTGATGAAATTGCCGAAGGAAACGTCAATTGGACAAAAATGATGCAAGAGTTCTACGATAAATTTCACCCAACAGTGAAAGATGTAGAGGCCAATGCCGATAGAGAAAGTGGCGAGAGAATTTTGGGGAAAGATCCTAAAACAGGAAAACAAGTTTCTGTTCGGTTGGGGAAATTTGGTCCGATGGC
>CALPPA020000009.1 GCA_943325355.2 Klebsiella pneumoniae
CTTCTCTGTCTAAATTATTCTCGATTGAACGACTCACATCAATACAATCTTGCAAAAGAACTCCATTATCTCCATCTAAGGAAACGATAATTTTAAAAGCGTCCGTAATCGTCAAATCTATAAGAAAGATAGAAGGCTTTTCTATTAATCCCTCTGTTACCAAACTGTAAACTTTCTCTTTAAATGTCATAATTTTTATAAAAAGAGGCACGCAATGCGTGCCTCATTATCTAGTTTTATATTAAATAACAGTGCAAATATAGTGTTTTTTTTATAAATCAAAAATGATTGTTTTATGTTAAAAAATTTTGTAAATTTATTCTCCCAAATTTTGTGTCCTTTTTTATTAAATAATTTAAAACTTTTAATTATGAAACGGATTTTAGTGCCAACAGATTTTTCAAAATATTCTGAGGAAGCCTTAAAAGTGGCAACTCAGATTGCCAGAAAAAATAACAGCGAAATTATTTTATTGCATATGCTAGAATTACCCCATCAAACTAGTGATGTTATGGGCGGTAGCGGTAAAAGCATTCCTGAAATCATGTATTATAAAAACAAAGCAATTAGCAATTTAGAAAAATTAATGGATGCTGACTTTTTAAAAGGAACTAATGTTTTCGAAGCTATTGAGTTTAAAAAAGTAGCGGAGGGTATTATTGACGCTTCCGAAAAGAACAATGTTGACCTAATTGTAATGGGATCTCACGGGACATCGGGATTCGATGAATTGATGGTTGGCTCGAATGCCGAAAAAGTGGTTCGTTTCTCAAGTATTCCTGTTTTAGTTGTAAAAAAAGGAACAACTGAATTTAAAGCAAATAATTTTGTTTTTGCTTCAGATTTTTCAAAAGAAACAAAAAAACCTTTCCGAAAGATGATTGAATTTGCAAAAATTTTCGATTCCAATTTGTATTTAGTAATGATATGCACACCCAATAGTTTTAAAACAACCCACAATGCAGAAAAAATTATGCGCAATTTTGTAGCTAATTTTGATATTGAAAACTACTCCTCCCAAATTTATAATGACACTAATATAGAAAATGGAATTGTTAATTTTGCCGAAAGTGTCGATGCAGATTTAATTGGAATATGCACGCATGGCAGAACTGGATTAGCGCATTTTTTTAATGGAAGCATAGGCGAAGACATTGTAAATCATGCTATAAAACCTATAATAACTTTCAAGATATAACCTACAAATGATATAAAAAACTTCGAAAAAATACCATTAAATAAATGAAAACGACATAGTTGATAATTTTGTATAAAAAAACCTCTCATTGTTTGAGAGGTTTTTTGTTGGTCTACTAGGACTCGAACCTAGAAAGACTGCACCAAAAACAGTTGTGTTACCATTACACCATAGACCAATTCCATTGCTGTTAAGCGAGTGCAAATTTAATACAATTTTTAGTTTCCACAAATTTTTATTCCTTTTTATCAAAAAACTTTTCCTTTTCTCAGATAGTTTGTAGCGTTTTTTTACACTTTGCATCTCCGTTTATTGCGTTGCTATTTATTTAAAGTGTAAATAAATCTCTGAAGTAGTTGTGTTTATAAAGTATGTTTCAACTTTCACACGAAAAGTTTAAGAAGCAAATTGGCCTATTTCGCATTAGAGTATTTATTCAACTTTACGTTTGTGAATTTGTTTGAAAAGTTAGTGAGATCTTCTCTTTACTTTAACGATTTGAAAATTCCTGGTTGTTTACTAATTTTTCTTTTTTAATTAGTGTTTAAATTTTGAAATTAAACAAAAAAATGAGGTTTTATAAACCTCATTTTTTTTGACTTACTCAGTTTATATATTAGTACAAGGTAATATCATCACTTTTTCTTAAAAGTCCGAATGTAGTTTACAATATCCCACCGCTGATCATTGGTTATATCTGTTAATGGCATAGGTCGTCTTGCTTCTGATATTTTCCAGAACAATTCTCCGTCTGTTTGTTTCTGGATTACATCAGAACCTAAATCCGTTATTTCTTTGGAAACTTTCTCTGACTTTATACCATCGCCATTGCCGTCTTTCCCGTGACAACGAATACAATCTAGCTGATAAGAATGTTTTCCTCTTTCTAGGGAGAATTCATCTGCAGGAAATGGATTTTTCATTTTCACAGCAGTTTTGGGGGCTTTCATTGGGGCTTCGTGTTGGGCAAAACCAGTAGAGGCATAAAATAATGCAACTACAATGAACGCTAATTTTAAAACGATTTGTCTAGGATTCTTGTTTTTCATAAAACTATATATTAAAAAAAATTAAAATAAAAACCTTGAAATAACACTCAAATTTACTCAATATATTGAATACTAGCATCATAAAAACAAAGATTTTTCGCAATAATTTTACAAATAAATTTCTGAGTTTGAAGCCCAGCAATTGTTGATAGAGACGAACAAAAAAGAGCATAATTAATTACATTCCTACTGAAAAAAAGGAATCCAGATAGATTTTAGAACTATAATGATATGTTTTTAGAAATTATTGTTAATGCTCGTGTCGTTAAATAAAAAAACATTTTCTTTGTATCTTAAAAAAAATTAAATTTTAGTTTCTAAACATGGTGACATTCAATTTCAATAAATGGAATACGATTACTGGCTGGTTCGCATTTACAATCGCTTTAATCACATATACACTTACCGTTGAACCTACAATGAGTTTTTGGGATTGTGGTGAATATATTGCAACTTCAGCAAAACTTCAGGTTGGACATCCGCCGGGTGCTCCATTATTCCAAATGATTGGTGCTTTTTTCGCAATGTTTGCAATTGATGATAAACATATTGCATTAATGGTGAATATGATGTCCGTTTTTTCGAGTGCTTTTACCATTTTATTTATGTTTTGGTCATCATCGATGATTTTGAAAAAGATAATATCACAATATTCCGATTTAAATAAAAATAATTCCATAGCAATTCTTGGCAGTTCTTTTGTGGGTGCTTTGGCTTATACTTTTTCAGACAGTTTTTGGTCAAGCGCAGTTGAAGCCGAAGTTTATGCAATGGCTTCTTTGTTTATAGCTTTGCTTTTTTGGTTGGGTTTACGCTGGGAACAAGATATGGATTCACCAAGAGGAAATCGATGGTTATTGATTATTTCGCTGGTGGTTGGGCTTACCTTTGGCGTCCATTTTATGGCATTATTAACCATTCCGGCCATAGGATTTCTTTACTTTTTTAAACATTATAAAGAAGTGACTATTAAAAACTTTATCATTGCCAATGTTGTTGTTGTAGCCATATTGCTTTTTATTTTCAAACTACTTTTGCCTTTAACGATGGCTTTCTTTGGTAAAACCGAAGTTTTTATGGTCAATAGTTTAGGATTGCCTTTTGACTCTGGGACTATTTTTGTGGTGCTACTTCTCATTGCTTTCTTTTATTTTAGCTTAAACTACACTCATAAAAAAGGCCTTGTTAAATATAACACTATGATATTATGCATTTTATTTATTTTGATAGGTTTTTCAACTTGGATGATGTTGCCTATTCGTGCCAATGCAAATACCGTGATTAACGAAAACAAACCTTCGGATGCAAGGGAAGTTTTGGCCTATTACAACAGGGAACAATATGGCTCAAATCCATTGTTTTACGGTCCACAATACACAGAAGCTTTTGCTGGTTTAGATAAAAACAATCCATACTTAGATAAGGCTCCCAACTACGAAAGAAATTATAAAACAGGAAAATATGATATTGTAAATAATTTCAAAAATGCAGAGCAAAATAGTGACAACGACCAAAAAACCATTTTACCAAGACTGTGGAGCGCTGAAAATATCGAAAACTACATCAATTTTACAAATCCTCCAAAATTTAGATTAAATCCGAATTATCCTTACGAAGACGATTTACAAAAATACGGCGTTGATCCCAGCCAACTTTCTGAGGAAGATTACAACAAAGCCATAGCGCAGTTACAAGGTGAAATCGAAAAAATTGTGACAGAATTCCGACAAGCTTATGCTCAGAAACAAATTGACAATGAAGGTTATATTAAATTCCTGAAAAGCTATAGTGATTATTTAATTGTTGAAAAACCTGCAACCACCGACAATTTGCGTTTTATGGTGGAGTACCAATTTGGCTATATGTATTTCAGGTATCTAATGTGGAATTTTGTTGGCCGACAAAACGACATTCAAGGAAGGTATGATTATCAAGACGGCAATTGGCTTAGTGGAATTCCTTTTATCGATGAATTGCACTTAGGTTCTCAACAAAATTTACCTTCGGATGTGTTGAATAATAAAGGGCGAAATGTGTATTTCTTTTTACCCCTTATTTTAGGACTCATCGGAATAATGTATCACGCTAGCAGAGATCGAAAAAGTTTCTACGTGCTTTTGATTCTTTTCTTGTTTTTGGGAATTGCTTTAAAGATTTACCTCAACGAAAGGCCTTTTGAACCTAGAGAAAGAGATTATGCATTGGTAGGTTCTTTTTATGTATTTGCTATTTGGATAGGTTTTGGAGTATATTCATTATATGAAAGTGCTCGCAACTACTTAGCCCCAAAAATAGCCGGACCAATACTTATTGCTGGAAGTTTATTAGCAGTTCCTGTTTTAATGGCATACCAAAACTGGGATGACCACGATCGTTCTGACAAATATACTGCAACAGCATTGGCGAAAGCCTATTTAGAATCTTGTGATCCAAATGCGATTTTATTTACCATTGGTGACAACGACACATTCCCACTTTGGTATGCCCAAGAAATTGAACACGTAAGGACTGATGTTAAAATTGTAAATACGAGTCTTTTTATGACGGATTGGTATATTGACCAAATGAAAACTAAAACCTACGAATCTAATCCTTTGCCGATTTCTTTTACTCATAATGAATATGTGGGTGATAAACTCGATTATGTGGCACATATACCAAAAACAGATAGCCGTTGGGATATTAAAGATTTTATAAATTTTATAAAAAATCCAAATTCAACTGTTGAAATGCAAAATGGGCAAACCATTCATTTTTATCCAACGAATAAAATCAGGATTCCTATTGATAAGAACACTATTATCAAGAATAAAGTAATGTCTTCAAAATTTAACGATTCTATTGTACCATACATTGACCTAGACATCAAAGGAAATGCATTATACAAAAACAGACTAATGATGCTTGACTTAATCGCCAACAATAACTGGAAAAGACCGGTTTATTTTAGTCCAGGAGCTTTTGACGATGAAGACTATTTGTGGATGAAAAACTATCTTCAACTGGAAGGAATGATCTATAAATTAGTGCCGATACAAACAAAAATAGACAAAGACACGAACCCAATGGATATGGGAGGGCTTGATGCTGATAAAATGTATTCTATTGTAATGAAATGGGATTGGGGCAATAGCTATGGAGACATTTATCACGATCCTGAAACAAGAAAAAATAGTATTTCGTATCGTTCAGTTCTATCAAGATTAATGGATAAGTTGATTGCCGAAGGAAAACTGGACAAGGCGAAAAACGTCATTAACCTAGCCATTACTAAAATGCCAATAGAAAAATTTGGTTATTATTCTATGGTAGAGCCTTTTGCTAGAGGCTATTATGAAGTTGGCGAAAAAGCAAAAGCTCAAGAACTCCTTGCAAAATTAATAGGTAAATACCAAGAAAACTTGAATTATTACGGCACTTTACCTTCCTCCGATCAAGTTGATTTAGCCGTTGATATAATTACTGATATTGAACGTTACAGAAGTTTATTGCAAGTAATGAAAGAAAGTGGCGACATTTCGTTTTACAATAAAAATAGAGCGCCATTCAATACTTATATTAAAATTTTTGACCGTTTTGGTAGAGATAGAGAATAAAAATTAAAAAATATGAAAATTAGAAAATGTAGCGCTGTTGAAAAATGCCGCTACATTTTTTGTTTTAATGTGTAAAATCTTGAATTATGAGTTTCTATTGGATAAAGACAAACGCACTCATTAAAAAAATATTCTCAAATTATGTTTGGGATGTATCCAATACAGAAAACAAAATCTACCTCACTTTTGACGATGGCCCAACCCCAGAAATAACAGAATGGGTTCTCGAAGAATTAAAAAAGCACAATGCCAAAGCCACTTTTTTCTGCATTGGCAACAACATTGAAAAATATCCTGATGTTTTCGAAAAAGTAATCAACGAAGGCCATTCCATCGGGAATCACACATTCAATCATTTAAACGGTTGGAAAACTGCTACTGAAGACTATTTAGAGAATACAAAATTATGTGAAGAACAAATTCTTAAATCTAACCCGAGCAACAGCGAACTGGCGAAGCAAATCTACAATCTGAAATCTGCAATCTTTCGTCCTCCATATGGCAAAATAAAACTATCGCAATCTAAAAAACTACGTCAATTAGGCTACAAGATAATAATGTGGGATGTTTTGAGTGCTGATTTTGACACTTCAATTTCTAAGGAAAAATGTCTCAATAATGTGATAAAAAACACAAAATCCGGAAGTATAATTGTTTTTCACGACAGTGTAAAAGCATTTGCAAACCTAGAATATTCTTTGCCTAAAGCATTAAAATATTGGGCAGCAAAAGGATTTATTTTTGAAAGACTGGATTAAAGATGTTCTTGAACTAAACCAATTATGGTATTGGCATCCAATTCACCGGATTGTCTCCAGATCATTTGACCTTCTTTATAAATCATTAATGTGGGAAGTCCCTTGATACGAAGCGCATCAGCTAGTTCTTGATTTTTATCAACATCAATTTTTATTACTTTTGCCTTATCTCCAAGAGCAGCGGCAACATCCCTAATTACGGGATGCATCAAGATAGATGATTCATTCCAATCTGTGTAAAAATCGATTAACACAGGAACTTGTGTGCTTATAAGTTCTCCAAATTTTGACATAAAACCAACGAATTTAATTTTCTAAATCTATTGTGCAGCGCTATTTATTTTACAAATGTAGCATTTTAAACGAATTAAGCCACATTCCCGCCTTTTTTTAGTTGGATGACCGTAATTTCAGGCATAATTCCTACTCTTCCGGAATAAGCATGAAACCCAAAGCCTCTGTTTACATATACATACCTTCCCATATTTTCATATAAACCAGCCCATTGTTTGTAAACATATTGAATTGGACTCCATTTGATTACTCCGGGAATTTCAATGCCAAACTGAAATCCGTGAGTATGACCAGAAAGTGTTAAATGAAAATGTTTTTGGTGACTTTTAACCTCTGAATCCCAATGACTTGGATCGTGACTCATCAGAATTTTAAAATCTTCTTTAGTCAGATTTTCAGATGCCAAATTGATATCCCCTAATTTCTTGAAATTAGTTCCCCAATTTTCAACTCCAACTAAGGCAATTTCGTCACTTCCTTTTTTAATTTTAGTGTTTTCGTTCAACATCAATTTAAAATCTATTTGTCGATGTAAATCTTTGATGTTTTTAAAATTTTCATCTTTGGCTGCTTCAGAGGGCCAGGAAATATATTCCCCATAATCGTGATTCCCCAGAACTGAAAATTTACCGTATTTATGTTCCTTGATTCTTTTAAAAGTATCAATCCAAGGATGCATTTCCTTTGCGTGAGTATTAACAATATCGCCAGTAAACAAAATCATATCCGAATTTTGTTCGTTGACCAAATCAATAGCGTAATTAATTTTGTCTGGATTATCAAAACTTCCACTATGAACATCTGATATATGAGTAATAGTGAAGCCATCAAAAGCATCGGGCAAATCAGGAAAAAATATAGCTTGCTTTATCACTTTGTAATTATACTTCCCTTTAGTAACTCCATAAATAATCGATAAAAAAGGAATTGCGGCAATCCCAAGACCAATTTGGCTAATAAACTTTCGTCTTGATCCAAGAAACCCATCCGTTTCTACAATTTTTGCAAAATGATTCACCGAACCAAAACCTACTCTGAAAATATCTTCTCCAAACAAAATCATAGTAATAATTATCTTTGGAATGTAAACCATAAGCATCAAAGCTGTAGTATACATTGATTGACTGGTTTGTCCAATTTTACGATCAAATTGTGAAAAAGAATATATAATGTATGCTATTGTTAGCACACTTGTAATCAGATAAATGTTTAAAAAAAGTTTTGATTTTACTACTGTTCGTAATGCTTGATAGGCATAAAATTCAACAAGAAAAATAATCAAAAACAAAATCAAAAAACGTAAAACCATCGGGAAATATTTTTTGTGCAAAATAACAATTAAATTAAGTTAAAAAGATTTTTGTTAATTGAAATTTAACTAAAATGATGCCAAAATAATTTCAAATATTATTTTTATCAAAAGGTTAACAAACCCTTTTCGAACTGAATTTTCTTAAAAGAAGAAAAATCTAATGTAAACTTCAAAATAAACCTCTCGAAAAGTTTTAAACTTTCGTTACTTTTACGCTCAATAATTAATTTTACTATGTCACAAAAACGTCTTTTCCTTCTCGATGCTTATGCTTTAATCTTTCGTGGTTATTTTGCCTTTATAAAAAACCCAAGAATCAACTCCAAAGGAATGGATACCTCAGCCATTATGGGATTTATGAATGCCTTGATGGATGTTATCAAACGCGAAAAACCCGATCATTTGGCTGTGGCTTTTGACAAAGGAGGAAGTATTTATCGTTACGAAATGTACCAAGAATACAAAGCGCATCGCGACGAAACTCCAGAAGCTATAAAAATTGCCGTACCCTACATTCAAGAATTATTGAAGGCAATGCACATTCCTATTATTGAAGTTGCGGGTTTTGAAGCCGATGATTTAATAGGAACTTTGGCCAAACAAGCCGAAAAGGAAGACTACAAAGTTTTTATGGTTACGCCCGATAAGGATTTTGCCCAATTGGTTTCCGAAAATATTTTTATGTACAAACCAGCACGAATGGGAAATGACATCGAAATATGGGGCATTCCAGAAGTTTTGGCAAAATTTGAAATTGAAAGACCTGAACAAGTTATCGATTTTCTGGGAATGATGGGTGATTCTGCCGACAATATTCCTGGATTTCCAGGCGTTGGCGAAGTTACCGCCAAAAAACTCTTGAAAGAATTTGGCTCAATGGAAAACCTTTTAGAAAATACAGATAAACTAAAAGGTGCTTTAAAAGACAAGATAGAAAACAATAAGGAATTAGGGATTTTATCCAAAAAATTAGCTCGAATACTCCTAGACTGCCCAGTAACTTTTAACGCAACTGATTATGAACTTTCTAAACCTGATGTAGAAAAAACAGATGAATTATTTCAGGAATTGGAATTTCGCCAAATGAAAGCGCAGTTTGACAAATATTTTGGAACCGGAAAAGAATACGACGAAATTGACACCAACGGAAATGGAACTCCTAGTGAGACTCCACAACCAGCCAAAAAAGTTCTTGCTAAAAAATCCAATGAAGATCAATTTGATTTATTTGGTTTTTCGGATGAAGAAAGTGGGGAAGAAAAATCGAGTTCGCATTATGCAACACTAGAAAATACTGAGCATTTTTATCAAAGTATTCAAGGCGATTTTGCGGTGAAATTGTTGTTACAAAATTTGATGAATCAAACTTCGGTTTGTTTCGACACTGAAACCACAGGAATTGATGCCTTGAATGCCGAACTCGTTGGGATGTCATTCGCCGCGGCGAAAGGAAAAGCTTTTTACGTTCCGTTTCCGGAAAATCAGGAAGAAGCACAAGTTTTGGTGGATAAATTCAAACCTTTTTTCGAAAGTGAAAATATCGAAAAAATTGGCCAAAACATAAAATATGATTTGAAAATTCTCTCACATTATGGCGTTCAAATCAAAGGAAAATTGTTCGACACGATGATTGCACATTATTTGATTAACCCAGATATGCGTCATAATATGGATGTTTTAAGCGAAACTTACTTGAAATATTCGCCAAAATCTATTGAAGATTTAATTGGCAAAAAAGGAAAGAATCAAAAATCGATGCGCGACATTGCTTTGGAAGAAATCAAGGAATACGCAGCCGAAGATGCTGATGTAACTTTCCAATTAAAACAAAATTTCAGTCCGATTCTCGACAAAGCCGAAACCAAAAAATTATTTGACGAAATCGAAATTCCGTTAATACCAGTTTTAGCAGCAATGGAATTGGAAGGAATTAATTTGGATGTTCCGTTCTTAAAATCAATGTCTGTTGAAATGGCCAAAGAAAGTGCCGCTTTGGAACAAAAAATATATGAAACCGCTGGCGAGAAATTTAATTTGGCTTCGCCAAAACAATTGGGGGATATTTTATTTGATAAATTAAAAATTGGCGGAGCGAAACAAAAAAAGACCAAAACGGGTCAATATGCCACCGGTGAAGAGATTTTAAGTTATCTTGAAAAAGACAATCCAATTGTAAAAGACATTCTCGAATGGCGACAAATGGTGAAATTGCAAAGCACCTATATTGATGCTCTACCAAACCAAGTTGACTCAAAAACAGGTCGCGTTCATACCGATTATATGCAAACTGTTGCTGCAACAGGTCGTTTGAGTTCCAACAATCCGAACCTGCAAAACATTCCGATTCGTACAGAAAGAGGACGATTGATTCGAAAAGCATTTATTGCTCGTGATGAAAATTACACCTTGGTTTCTGCGGATTATTCGCAAATAGAATTGCGAATTATTGCTGCTTTGTCTGGTGAAGAGAATATGATTAAAGCTTTCCAAAACAAAGAAGATATTCACAGAAGTACGGCTGCAAAAGTATTCAACATTCCATTGGAAGAAGTGACCAAAGAACAACGTAGCAATGCCAAAACAGTGAATTTCGGAATTATTTATGGTGTTTCGGCTTTTGGATTGAGCAATCAAACTTCGCTTTCTCGAAAAGAAAGTGCCGAATTGATTGATGCCTATTATGCCACTTATCCTAAACTAAAATCATATATGTCAAGTCAGGTTGATTTTGCTAGGGAACACGGTTATGTGCAAACGGTTTTAGGAAGAAGACGCTATTTAAAAGATATCAATTCTGCCAATATGATGGTCAAAAGTGGCGCTGAACGAAATGCGGTAAACGCACCTATTCAAGGTTCTGCCGCAGACATTATCAAAATTGCGATGATTAATATCCACAAGAAACTAACTTCAGAAAACTGGAAATCGAAAATGTTATTACAAGTTCACGATGAGCTTGTGTTTGATGTTCATAACAGTGAATTAGAGAAAATTCAACCAATGATTAAACACGAAATGGAAAATGCTTTTAAAATGGATGTTCCTTTGGATGTTGAAATTGGCTTGGGTAAAAATTGGTTGGAAGCACATTGATTCTAGTTGGCAGCGTTCATTTATAAATTAATAAATCTTAAAATAATTTTGAATATTGACCTAAATAATTTTGAATGATTTTAAATTCTCTTTCTGAAAAATCCATAAAGACCATTAAATCAATTACCAATAGTCAATATTTAGACATTATTGGATTGACTATTGTTTTGGCAGGTTCGATATATTTAGAGTATCATAAAACTATAATTCCTATACTTGTATTAGGATTCGACTTCGAGTTTCCTCTTGGGATTTTTTCTATTATCAATGTTGGCTTTTCGATGATTTCCACAAGATTGGTTACAAAGAAAAATAATTTTGGAAATTTTATTGGAACACTAAACACAGCTCTTAGCGGCACAATAGATTATCTTTTGGGTAATGCAGCAGCCATTTTAACTTATCCAATTTCATTTATTGGGAATTATGTAGCCTTCAGGTTTTGGAAAAAGAAAAGAATTCTAAATAGCATCGATGGCATTTTTTACAGAAACCTCGTTTTTGGTATGATTTTGTCTCTCATTCTAAATTATTTAGGATTTACCTATTTTAGCGACAAACCCATTGATTGGAAACTGTTTTTTGCCATTGCCATTCCAGCTGGAATTAGTTTTGGTGGGACTTTTAACACTAGTCGGATGTATCCAGACAATTGGATTATGTGGCAACTTTATAATATTTCTAAAATTGTACAAAGCGTTATGATATTGAATATAGCCAACACCATCAAATATGTGTTTTATCTATTCAATGCCATTCTAGGTTATATTACTTGGAGAGACGACAAGAAAAAAGGAACTATTTAATATTTTTGGTCGATTCTCGTTCTCTTAATTGCGTTTTGATTACCACGGTTTCATATGGAAGATTTTCTTCTTTTGATTCTAATCTGTTAATTAACACATTGGCAGCTACTTCGCCAATCTCTACTCCATATTGACTTAAGGTGGATAAACTTGGTGACAATCTTCTAGAAGCAAGAATCCCATCAGCAAAACCAATAATGGATAATTCTTCAGGAATTTTGTAGCCTTTTTTAAGTCCAATTCTCAAAGCAGCGACAGAATCATTTTCGTCCAAAGCAAAAATACCGTCAATAGTATTGTTGTCGAAAACTTTATCAATTTTAGATTTCAAGTCCTCTTCAGAATCTGTTCTAAGAATCAAATTCGGATTTACCGCAATATTATTATTATTTAAAGCTTGTAAATAACCTTCAACCCGCAATTTTCCTACACTTAAATTATCAATAGACGAAAACAAAGCAATATTTTTACATCCGGTATTTATCAAATGTTGGGTGGCATTTAATGCAGAATCAAAATCATCTACCACTACTTTATCACAAACCACCTCATCAACAATGCGGTCGAACATTACGATTGGCGTACCTTCGTTGATGATGTCTTTAAAATGGTTGTATTCGTGTAATTTTTGAGCTTCCTCAGAAATAGATAAAATAAATCCATCGATTGTTCCATTACTTAACATATCCATCGTGTTTTTCTCTTTTTCTAAAGACTCGTTAGAAATACACATAATAACATTATATCCTCTTTGATCTGCAACTTTTTCTATACCGCTAAATACTTTGGCAAAAAAAGAATTCAAAATATTTGGAATGATAACACCAATTGTTTTTGTCTTTCTGTTTTTTAGATTCAAACCAATAACATTTGGCTTATAGTTTTTAAGTTTTGCGTATTCTTTTATTCTGGTTTTCGTTTGTTCACTAATTTCCGGACTATCATTAAGTGCTTTTGAAACTGTAGAAACAGAAACATTAAGTTCTTTTGCAATTTGTTTTAGAGTTGCTTTAGCTTTCATAAATGAATATTTATTATTTTTTACTTTGGTAATGAAACACACCCCCTTTGAATATGTGGCTTCCTGTTTTTTTTCGAAAAAAACTCTTTTACAAAATAAACCTTTTTTTTAAAAGTGGAAATTACACTTTTTTTTTGAATAAAGACATTGCAAATATAGAAACTCTAAATTGAACTGCAATTTAAGAAAACGTAAATGTATTTACATTCAAATATTCATTTGATTATCAGTATAAAAAGGAACTTAAAATAAATTTTTAAGACAATTTGCATTTCAAAAAAATAATTGTACTTTTGCACTCCCTTTATTGGGAATGGAATGTTTAATTAAATAAAATTATTGTGAACGCATTAAGCTACAAAACAGTATCGACAAGCAAAGCAACCGTATCCAAAGAATGGATTGTGGTAGACGCTGACGGTCATAACTTAGGTCGTCTTGCATCAAAGGTCGCTATGATCCTTAGAGGCAAGTACAAGCCAAGTTATACCCCACACGTGGACTGTGGAGATAACGTAATTGTTATCAACTCAGAAAAAATTAACCTTACGGGTACAAAAATGGATGACAAAATTTACATGCGTCATACAGGCTATCCAGGAGGACAAAGAACTTTAACTGCTAAAGTATTGCAATCAAAAAACCCTGCATTATTAGTAGAAAAAGCAGTAAAAGGGATGTTACCTAAAAACAAATTAGGAGCAGAACTTTTCAGAAATTTAAATGTTGTTGTAGGTTCAGAGCACAAACAAGGTGCTCAAAAACCAAAAACAGTTAACCTTAACGATCTTAAGTAATGGGAGTAATTCACAAAATTGGTAGAAGAAAATGTGCTGTGGCACGTGTGTACGTTTCTGAAGGTACAGGAGCAATTACAGTAAACAAAAAACCATTTGCAACTTATTTCCCAACAGCTACTTTACAGTACAAAGTTTTACAGCCAATGTCTATGACAGAAAACGTAAACAACTTTGACGTAAAAGTAAATGTATACGGAGGTGGTTCAACAGGTCAAGCAGAAGCTGTACGTATGGCTTTGGCAAGAGTAATGTGTGAAGTTGGCGAAGGAAACAGAGCTATCTTAAAACCAGAAGGTTTATTGACAAGAGATCCAAGAATGGTAGAGCGTAAAAAATTCGGTCAGAAAAAAGCGCGTAAAAGATTCCAATTCTCTAAACGTTAATATTACCTGTCTTGTTCTATGTGAGCAAGACATTCGATTCAAATTAAAATTAATAACAATGTTGTTGTTGTCCCGAATTAGGGAAATTAGTTTAGCATCTAAATGAAGCCAACGCAAAAAGCTAACAGCTATAAGCTGACAGTAAAAAGCTAAAAAGGAACATTGCTAATTCAACAGAACGTAAACTAGTACAAAAAATGTCAAATAAAGTAGAAGTAAAAGAATTACTAGAAGCAGGTGTTCACTTCGGACACATGACTAGAAAATGGGATCCGAACATGGCTCCTTACATTTATATGGAGCGTAATGGAATTCACATTATCAATCTATATAAAACTGCAGCAAAAATCGAAGAAGCTAATGAAGCTATGAAGAAAATTGCGGCATCAGGTAGAAAAATATTATTCGTTGCTACCAAAAAACAAGCAAAAGATATCGTTGCTGAAAAAGCAAAAGCTGCAAACATGCCTTACATCACTGAAAGATGGCCAGGTGGAATGTTGACCAACTTCGTAACTATCCGTAAAGCCGTAAAAAAAATGGCTTCTATCGATAAAATGAAGAAAGACGGAACATTCATGACGCTATCTAAAAAAGAGCGTTTACAAGTAGATCGTCTTCGTGCTAAATTAGAGAAAAACCTAGGTTCAATCGCTGACATGTCTAGACTACCAGCTGCATTGTTCGTAGTAGATATAAAAGCTGAGCATATCGCCATAAAAGAAGCACAAAAATTAAACATTCCAGTTTTCGCAATTGTTGACACGAATTCAGATCCACGTGAAGTAGATTATGTAATTCCATCCAATGACGATGCTTCTAAATCAATCGATAAAATTTTAACTTTAGTAACAGCTGCAATTGTAGACGGTTTATCAAACAGAAATGCTGATGGTATCCCAGAAGAAAATACTGCAGATGAAACAACGGAAGAAGTAGTAGCAGAAGTTGCTGCTCCAGAAGCTGTTGTTGTTGAAGAAGTTGTTGAAGTTGTTGAAGAAGTGGTAGCAGAAGCTGCAGCTCCAGAAGCAGATGAAACTAAAACAGAAGAATAAATAATATTTAGATAAAGTCGTTTTGATGATTCATGTTTACTTTTGTAGACATACTCAACAAAACGACTACTTTTTTAAACTTTAAAACAATTGAAAAAATGGCAACAATTACTGATGCAGAAGTAAATAAATTAAGAACAATCACAGGTGCTGGAATGATGGATTGCAAGAAAGCACTTGTAGAATCTGATGGAGATTTTGATTTAGCAATCGAAAATCTTCGTAAAAAAGGCCAAAAAGTAGCTGCAAACCGTTCTGATAGAGAATCTACAGAAGGAGCTGCAATTGCAATCGTTAATGCTGATAAAACTGCAGGTGTAGTAATCACATTAAATTGCGAAACGGACTTCGTTGGTATGAATGAAAACTTCGTTAAAATGGCTACTGATATGGCTAATTTAGCATTGAACTACAAAACTAAAGAAGAATTTTTAGCAGCTGACTTCAACGGAATTACGGTTGCTGAAAAATTAATTGAGCAAACAGGAGTTATA
>CALPPA020000010.1 GCA_943325355.2 Klebsiella pneumoniae
CGAATCCAGATTATTACAAACACACGCAGTGGATTTTCATCCAATTATTCAATTCTTGGTACAATAAAAACACGGATAAAGCCGAAGATATCTCGACCTTGATTTCCATTTTTTCAAAAGAAGGAAATGTTAACGTAAATGCAGTTTGCGATGATACTATTTCCATTTTTTCGTCCAGCGAATGGAATGCATTTTCGTCAGAAGACCAACAACGAATATTATTACAATACAGGTTAACCTATTTAGCCGAAACCGAAGTCAACTGGTGCCCAGGATTGGGAACCGTTTTGGCCAATGACGAAATCGTGAACGGCGTTTCGGAACGCGGAGGATTTCCTGTAATTCGCAAGAAAATGACCCAATGGAGTATGCGAATTTCGGCTTATGCAGAACGTTTGTTGCAAGGTTTGGACACAATTGATTGGAGCGAAAGTATCAAGGAATCGCAGAGAAACTGGATTGGAAAATCCGTTGGTGCGATGGTTTCTTTTAAATTGAAAAACCACGTAGAAAATATTGATGTTTTCACGACCAGACCCGACACCATCTTCGGAGTTACGTTTATGACATTGGCGCCAGAACATCCTTTGGTTCAAAAAATATCAACTTCGGATAATTTAGAAAAAGTAAATGATTATATTTTTGCTTCATCCAAACGTTCCGAAAGAGAGCGTATGGCGGATGTAAAAACCATTTCGGGAGTATTCACGGGAGCCTATGCTGAACATCCGTTTACCAAAGAACCTATTCCGGTTTGGATTGGCGATTACGTTCTCGCAGGCTATGGAACTGGCGCTGTTATGGCGGTGCCATGCGGAGACGAAAGAGATTATGCTTTTGCGAATTTCTTCAAAGGACAAAACGGAATGCAGGAAATCAAGAATATTTTTGCCAATGTCGATATTTCCAAGGAAGCTTATGGTTCTAAAGACAATGTTGTTATTGCCAATTCTGATTTTCTAAATGGATTGAATTACAAAGAAGCGACTAAGAAAGTCATAGGTGAACTCGAGAAAATAAATCAAGGAAAAGGGAAAATCAATTACCGTTTGCGTGATGCTGTTTTCTCTCGCCAACGTTATTGGGGAGAACCATTTCCAGTATATTATGTGAATGGTTTGCCACAAATGATTGATGCCAAACACTTGCCAATCGTGTTGCCAGAAGTAGAAAAGTATTTACCAACCGAAGATGGATTACCACCTTTAGGAAATGCTATGGTTTGGGCTTGGGACAGTGTTCAGTTTTCAGTTGTCAGTACTCAGATGATCGATAATTTGACAATATTTCCTCTGGAATTGAATACGATGCCAGGTTGGGCGGGAAGTTCCTGGTATTGGATGCGTTATATGGATGCACACAATGAAGGCCAATTTGCCAGCGAAGAAGCCTTAAAATATTGGGAAAGCGTAGATTTATACATTGGCGGAAGCGAGCACGCAACAGGTCATTTATTGTATTCTCGTTTTTGGAACAAATTCCTGAAAGACAAAGGTTTTGCACCTACCGAAGAACCGTTCAAAAAACTGATTAATCAAGGGATGATTTTGGGGATGAGTGCGTTTGTTTATAGATTAGAAGGAACAAATACGTATGTTTCAAATTATAAAATAGAAAGTCAAAAAGTACAACCAATTCACGTTGATGTTTCAATGGTAAACACTTCAGATGAATTAGATATTGAAAAATTTAAATCTTGGAGAGAAGACTATGCTAATGCTGAATTCATTTGCGAAGACAACGGAAAATACATTGTAGGTCGCGAAATCGAAAAAATGTCGAAATCCAAATATAATGTGGTAACTCCTGATGATATTTGTAACGAATACGGTGCTGATACTTTGCGTTTGTACGAAATGTTTTTAGGGCCATTGGAACAAGCGAAACCATGGAACACGGCAGGAATTTCTGGAGTTTTTGGCTTCTTGAAAAAACTATGGCGTTTGTATTTTGACGATAATGGTTTGATTGTAAATAATGACACACCAACAAAAGACAACCTGAAATCATTACATAAAACCATCAAAAAAGTGGCGGAAGATATTGAAGGGTTCTCTTTTAATACGTCGGTTTCGCAGTTTATGATTTGCGTGAATGAATTATCAACCCAGAATTGTCATTCCCGTGCGATTTTGGAACCACTGACAGTCTTGATTTCGTCTTATGCGCCTCACATTGCTGAAGAATTGTGGAGTCAATTAGGAAATTCAGGTTCTATTTCGACAGTAACATTTCCATCATTGGACGAAAAACATCTGGTGGAAAGCAGCAAGGAATATCCAGTTTCGTTTAACGGAAAAATGCGGTTCACAATAGAATTATCTTTGGATTTAACTGTTCCCGAAATTCAGGAAATCATTATGAAGGACGAAAGAACTTTAAAACAATTGGATGGAAAAATTCCAAATAAAATAATCATAGTTCCGGGAAAAGTGATAAATTTGGTTGGATAGAAATGTCAATTTGGCATTCAAAAATTTGGCTTAAAATTTGATGAAGAGTAGTTGTAAAAATTAATTTAAAAAATAAAAATATGTTAGGATTTAGTTTACCAGCGATGGTTTTAATGGGCGGTATTATGCTAGCAAGTTGGTTAGTAAGCTCAAGATTGAAAAATAAATTTGAAAAATACTCTAAATTGCATTTGCGAAATGGAATGTCTGGACAAGAAATTGCTGAAAAAATGCTTGCAGATCACGGAATTCGTGATGTAAAAGTGATTTCTACTCCAGGTCAATTGACAGACCATTATAATCCAGTAGACAAAACAGTTAACTTGAGCGAAGCAGTTTACAATCAACGAAATGCAGCAGCAGCAGCGGTTGCGGCTCACGAATGTGGCCATGCTGTGCAACACGCAACGGCTTATAGTTGGCTGACGATGCGTTCTCAATTGGTTCCAATTGTAAATATTGCGTCTTCTTATATGCAATGGATTTTGCTAGGTGGAATTTTAATGGTTAATACATTTCCTCAACTTTTATTAATTGGAATTGTGATTTTTGCCGCTACAACTTTATTTAGTATTGTAACGTTACCTGTAGAATATGATGCAAGTAATCGCGCTTTGGCTTGGTTAGAAAACAAAAGAATGTTATCTCAAGAAGAGCAAGCTGGGGCAAAAGATGCGCTGAAATGGGCTGCAAGAACTTATGTAGTGGCTGCTTTAGGGTCTATTGCTACATTATTGTATTATATTTCTATTTATATGAATAGAAGGTAATTTTCAAGGAATTTGAAACACATCCGTCTCGATTTTTATTGAGGCGGATTTTTTTTGTATTCTAAAATCTGCAATCTGCAATCTGAATTCAGCAATTTACAACTGTATCTGTCTGTCAATTTGTTGATCTAATGAAATAAAGGTTTCTGTTCTGGAAACACCTTCAATAGCTTGAATTTTTGTGTTCAACAAATGCATTAAATGTTCGTTGTCACGACAAATAATTTTGATTAAGATAGACCAATTCCCTGTTGTATAGTGGCATTCCAATACTTCGGGTATTTTTTTTAAGTCTTTTACGGCTTCTGAATTTCTGGCAGCTTTGTCTAGATATACCCCAACAAAAGCCATAGTGTTATAACCTAAAACTTTACTGTTTATGGTAATTTTTGAACCAGAAATCACCTCAGATTGCTCCAGTTTTCGTAATCGTTGATGAATAGCAGCACCTGAAATCCCAATTTTATTGGCGATTTGAAGGATTGGTTTTCGAGCGTCTTCCATCAAGTCACGTAAAATTTCTTTGTCGATGCCGTCTATTTCTACAATCAGGGAGTTGATTTTCATAAGTTGTTATTTTTAACTAAAATAAAGAATTTAGTTTAAATTAGAAATCAAAGTTAGATAAAAACAAATAATAACAGTCGTAATTTTCTATTTTTAAATTTATAGAAATAAAAAAAGCTGTGATAATTCACAGCTTTTTGAAATTTATGTTTGAAAGTAATATATACTTATTTTCCTTTATTTGCTTCGGCAATATATTTCTCTAATGCCATTGTCATTGAAGGTGTTTCTGGAGTTGGAGCAAGAATATCTATTCTTAAACCAGAATCCAATGCCTCTTTTTGTGTTGTGCTTCCAAAAACTGCTATTCTGGTGTTGTTTTGTTCAAAATCAGGAAAATTAGTGAACAACGATTTTATTCCTGTTGGGCTGAAGAAAGCCAAAACATCATAATAGACATCTGCTAAATCTGACAAATCACTAATCACTGTTTTGTAAAAAACTGCTTGCGTCCAATCTACTTTCAAGTTGTTAAGCGTTATTGGTGCATCAGCATTCAACTGATCTGAAGCAGGTAATAAGAATTTTTCGTCTTTGTATTTTTTTATCAACGGAGATAAATCAGCAAAATCTTTTGGACCCACATAAATTTTACGCTTGCGGTACACTACATATTTTTGAAGATAAAAAGCAATTGCTTCTGATTGGCAGAAATATTTCAAACCTTCAGGAACTTTATATCGCATTTCTTCAGCCACTCTAAAAAAGTGATCAACTGCGTTTTTGCTCGTTAAAATAATTGCTGTGTAATGATTTAAATCAATTTTTTGAAGTCTGATTTCTTTTGCATTTACTCCTTCGACGTGGATAAAAGGTCTGAAATCAACTTTTACTTTGTGCTTATTCTGAAGCTCAAAGTATGGAGAATTTTCCACTTTAGGCTCGGGCTGTGACACCAAAATTGTTTTCACTTTCATATTTGACATTTTCTAAGCAATACCTTTTGTAAACCAATAATACATGAAATAATACGGTGCTATTTCGAGAGCGCAAAGATATAAAATAAAATAAAACAACTTACTGAATATTACATTTTGATAATTTTTTATTGATACTAAATAAGTTAAAATATTTATTATCAGCACTGTACAAATAAAAAATATTAAAATATTTCTCGAAATGTTGTCGTAATAGAACAAAATGATATTGATTGGCAACAACAATAATCCAATATAGGTTCTGAAAGTAACCTTTTGAAGGTTAAATTGTTCAATAAATTCTTCAATATTGAATGCAGTAGCAATTATTTTTTCTATTAAATATTTAGATAAAATAAAGAAAACCAAGAAAGTAATGATTTGAATGTATAGAATCCAATCGGATTTTGAAGCATATCCAAACAAAGAAAGAGAAAGCTGAATGAAGAAAGCCAATGAAATTATTTGAACAAAAAACAACGAAATTGTAAAACCACTCTTCAGATTGCTACTGTCTTTATAGATGTTAGTATATTTATCTGAATAAATTAATTTTGCAAAGTCTGAAAAACGATTTTCAAATGCTGATTTTGTTGTTGCTATGACTACAAAAGATAAAACAAACAAGACGGTTGCCCAATCTTTGTTCTCAATTACCCTTAAATGAAGTTCATTTTCTATCATAATCTTGCAAAATTACTCATTTTTTATTTCATTCTTTTTATTAAAAATTATTTATGAAATCATAATGATAAAAAATGCAAATATAAGCGAAGAATGGCGATGCATTATTCCTTTAAAAAACAAATATTATTTTCGTAGGAATCAAATCGCATAAAAAGTTTACTTTTGCGGTGAAATTACTCTAAATATGAACGATTGTATTGTTATAATTCCTACCTATAACGAAATTGAAAACATCGAGAGCATCATTAGGGCAGTGCTTTCCCAACACAAACCTTTTCATGTCCTTGTTATAGATGATAACTCGCCTGATCATACTGCTGATAAAGTGCTTATGTTACAAGCTGAGTTTGAAGGCAGGTTGTTTTTAGAAAAAAGAACCGGAAAATTAGGTTTGGGAACAGCATATGTTCACGGATTTAAATGGGCTTTGGAGCGGAATTATGATTTTATTTTCGAAATGGACGCTGATTTTTCACATAACCCACACGACTTGGAAAAACTCTATGATGCATGCCATTTTGGAGGAGCTGATTTAGCCATAGGTTCCCGATATGTTACTGGTGTAAATGTTGTAAACTGGCCATTAAGTCGCGTGTTAATGTCTTATTTTGCATCGGTTTATGTACAATTTATTACCGGGATGAAAATTCACGATGCCACGGCTGGATTTATTTGTTACAAGAGAGTGGTTTTAGAAAAAATAGGATTGGAAAAAATTGAATTTGTGGGTTACGCTTTTCAAATTGAAATGAAATACAGAACATTTTGCAAAGAATTTGTTATCGTCGAAGTTCCAATTATTTTTACTGATAGAACAAAAGGACAGTCTAAAATGAGTAGCGCCATATTTAAAGAAGCTGTTTTAGGAGTTATTGCACTTCGTTTAAAAAAATTAGTAAACGCCCTATAAATGAAAGATACAATAAACAGGATTTTAATAAAGAATGCCAAAATTGTAAATGAAGATTCAATTTTTGAAGGTGATGTTTTAATCGAAAATGACTTAATTGTCGAAATTTCGGAGAACATTAGTGCTAAATCGTCTCAATGCAAGATTATTGATGCCGAAGGAAATTATTTGATTCCTGGTGCGATTGATGATCAAGTGCATTTTAGAGAGCCAGGACTTACCCACAAAGGGGACATAGAATCAGAATCAAGAGCTGCGGTTGCGGGAGGAATAACTTCGTTTATAGAACAACCCAACACAGTTCCAAATGCAGTAACCCAAGAAATATTAGAAGAAAAATATGTGATTGCATCAAAGAATTCTTATGCGAATTATTCGTTTATGATGGGAGCCACAAATGACAATTTAGATGAAGTTCTAAAAACAAACCCTAGGAATGTTGCAGGAATAAAAATATTTTTAGGATCCTCTACAGGAAATATGTTGGTTGACAATGATGTTGCTTTAGAGAGAATTTTTTCAAGCACTCCTTTACTTATTGCAGTTCATTGTGAGGATGAAGCGACCATCAAAAACAATTTGGAAAAATACAAAGCCGAGTTTGGTGAAGATATTCCAGTTACTGCACACCATTTAATTCGCAGCGAGGAAGCCTGTTACCTTTCGTCTTCAAAAGCGATTGCGCTTGCTAAGAAAACGGGAGCAAGACTACATGTTTTTCATCTTTCTACCGCTAAAGAAATGGATTTGTTTACCAATAAAATTCCTTTAGAAGAAAAGAAAATCACTGCAGAAGTTTGCATTCATCATTTATGGTTTACCAATGATGATTATGCAACCAAAGGCAATTTGATAAAATGGAATCCTGCAGTGAAAACTGCCAATGACCGAAAAGTCCTCTGGGAAGCACTTATTGATGGTAGAATCGATGTGATTGCTACAGATCATGCACCACATACTTTGGAGGAAAAAAAGCAAACTTATTCAAAAGCCCCTTCAGGAGGACCACTCGTTCAGCACGCTGTCGTGGCTATGTTTGAAGCGTTTCATCAGGGAAAAATCAGCATTGAAAAAATTGTTGAAAAAATGTGCCATAATCCAGCAAAGATTTTTAAAATCGAAAAGCGTGGTTTTATAAAAGTGGGATATTATGCAGACTTAGTTATCGTGAACCCAGGATTGCCTTGGAGTGTAAAAAAAGAAAATATTTTGGCTAAATGCGGATGGTCACCATTTGAAGGCTTTACATTTAAATCCAGAATTACCCATACTTTTGTTAACGGACAATTAGTTTATTCGGCTTTTAAAGTTAAAGATATTCGAGCTGGAAAACGTTTGTTGTTTAATAGGTAATAATTTATGCAAATAAAAAAAATACTATTGTTTCTAGTAGTTTTGTCAATGCTTTTTAGTTGTAAAAAAGAATTGATTAAGACTCCGAATCGTATTATCGAAAAGGATAAAATGGTAGACATTATGTATGATTTAGCACTTTTAGAAGCCATAAAAATTCAAAATCCAAGTTCATTAGATTCTTTTAAAATAAATTCGAACGACTATATTTTTAAAAAATATAAAATCGATAGCCTTCAATTTGCCCAAAACAATATTTATTATGCTGCTGATTATAAGGAGTATAAAAAAATGTTTGAAAAAATTAAATCAAGATTAGACAAGAATAAAATCAGTGTCGAAAAATTGATTAAGGATAATAAGAAAAAAGAAGACTTATTAAAAAAGCAAAAACAAAAACTGAAAATAAAACGTGAAGCAGATTCAATTAAAAAGGTAAAGCAAGACTTGAAATTAAAAAAAGAGACCGATTCCATAAAAAAAGCAAAAGCACTTAAAGTTTCAAAATCAGCAGATTCGTTGAAGAAAGCAAAGAAAAAGAATAAGGTTTTATAATTTCGAAATAGCTGCAATATACTGATGGATGTCAATTAATTCAGTTCCTAAAGTCTTTTTTATTTTTTCATTTGAATAATAGTTCTTTGAATATGAAGCTTTCGCTGTTGCCTGATCTAACTTCCTTTTTTGTCCAAAAACAGTCGAAAGAAACCAATCAATTCTGTATGCTATTTCTGCCAATAATGGGCTTGCGTGAATAGATGGCCTTTTTACATTTAGGGAATCTGCAATAGAATATAACAAGTCCTCATAATCTATATTTTTCGCAATAAGAGTAAATCGTTCATTTGAATAATTGCTTTTCATCAATTCTGCAGCAATTCGAACTACATCAGGAACTGCAATAAATCCAGTAACACCTTTGGTGTAAAATGACAATCCGCTAGACACTCTCTTGAAAAGTATTCCACTTCCTTGTTCCCAAAAACCCGGTCCCAATATAACCCCAGGATTTAGAATCACTGTTTCTAACCCTTCTTGTTGTCCCCGCCAAATTTCCATCTCAGCACCATATTTTGAAATAGCATAATCGCTATGTGGCATCTCGGGATTCCATTCTGATTCTTCTGTTATGATTTTTTCATTTGCTGCTAAGTCGCCAAGGGCTGAAATTGAGCTCAGGAAACAAAGTTTTTTTATGTTTTTGGCAACACAAAAATTGACAATATTTGCCGTTCCTTCAATATTAATTTTCCGAAGTAAATTTTCATCTTTTTGATTAAAGGAAATCAAAGCGGCGCAATGATAGACGTATTCCACGTTTTCGAAAGCAATTTCTAGGGATGGAATATCAATAATATCAGCTTGAATCCAATCTACTTTTTCGAATAACAATTCTTTATTATACAACGAAAATAGTGATTTTGTTTTCTTGATTGTTGCTCCATTTCGATAAATTGCACGAACAGAATCGCCATTTTCAACTAAATGAAGTAATAGATGTGCGCCGACTAAACCTGTTCCTCCTGTGACTAAAACCATAAAACAAAATTACGAATTACAAATTATGAATTGCTATTTTTATTTTACAAATTGAAATTGTCATTGTCATTGCTTTTTGAATTGTTATATTTGCCAAAATTGATTTTAAGATGAAGAATTTTATTGAAGAAGTGACTTGGAGAGGAATGCTCCACGATGTTATGCCAGGCACAGAGGAACATTTGATGGAAGAAATGCGTGTGGCATATGTAGGAATTGACCCAACGGCAGATTCATTGCATATAGGACATTTGGTTGGCGTGATGTTGTTGAAACATTTTCAATTATCTGGACATAAACCATTAGCTTTAGTGGGTGGAGCAACAGGAATGATTGGTGATCCATCCGGAAAATCGAATGAAAGAAATTTATTGGATGAAACCACTTTACGTCACAATCAGGAAGCCATAAAAGTACAATTATCCCGTTTTTTAGACTTTACTTCGGATGCTGCTAATGCTGCGGAGTTGGTGAATAATTACGACTGGATGAAGAACTTTTCATTTCTAGATTTCATTCGTGATGTGGGCAAGCATATTACCGTGAATTATATGATGGCAAAAGATTCTGTAAAGAAACGCTTGTCTTCTGAAGCTGCCGAAGGGATGTCATTTACGGAGTTTACCTATCAATTGGTTCAAGGATACGACTTTTTACATTTGTACAGAGAAAAAAAATGTACACTTCAAATGGGAGGAAGTGATCAATGGGGAAATATTACTACAGGAACCGAGTTAGTGCGCAGAATAGCTGCTGGAAAAGCGTATGCGTTGACTTGTCCATTGATTACAAAAGCGGACGGAACAAAGTTTGGAAAATCAGAAGGCGGAAATATTTGGTTAGATGCAGTTAGAACTTCACCTTACAAATTTTACCAATATTGGTTGAATACTTCAGATGTTGATGCCGAAAAATATATCAAGATTTTTACGTTTATTTCGAAAGAGGAAATCGAGGTTTTAACCGAAAAACATAGAGAAACGCCACATTTGCGATTGTTGCAAAAACGTTTGGCCGAAGAAATTACAGTTATGGTTCATTCTTCAGCAGATTTAGAAAATGCGATTCAAGCCTCTAATATCTTGTTCGGGAATTCTACTTCTGATGATTTGAAACAATTAGATGAAGCTACTTTTTTGGATGTTTTTGATGGCGTTCCTCAAGCTGAAATTGCAAAATCTGAAATAGAATCTGGAATAAATATTGTAGATGTTCTAAACGAAAAAACAGGATTTCTAAAATCGAATGGAGAGGCAAGACGTGCCTTGACAGCCAATTCTATTTCAGTAAACAAGGAAAAAGTAACCGAAGAATTCGTACTATCGACCAAAGATTTAATCAACAACCAATTTGTATTATTGCAAAGCGGAAAGAAAAATTATTTTGTGATTAGATTGGTCTAAACGCAAAGTTTTAAAGGTTTTTCGCAAAGAAAACAAAGTAAGTTTTTTGTAAATTATTTTTCGTGAACTTTACTTCGTCCGTTCGCAAAGCTCGGGTGTGCTTTCTTCGTGTCTTTATGGTTAAATTACCATCAAGTTACAACCTCGAATATCGCTGTTATCAAAACGTCCCAAAACCTCGAAAGAGCTATTGGGATTTTTTTTACCCAAATCCTGTGTAGCAATAAAGGAACACGAATTGATGTTAGCCAAATCAATTACGTTTATTCCGCCTGATTTTCCTTCACCAACATAAGTCATAGCATCTTCGGTATCACGAATAAGGATTTGCATCCAAGACGGGCATTCAAAAACACCATTTTCCAACGAATAAGCTTGCGACAATAATTCAGTCATTCCATATTCAGAATGGATGGCTGCGACGCCAAAACCTTGGCAAAGTTGTTCGTGCAATTCTTCGCGAATTATTTCTTTTCTTTTCCCCTTCATTCCCCCCGTTTCCATTATAATAGTATTTTTCAATTGAAATTTTTTACTTTCAATTAAATCTAACAAAGCATAAGTAACACCTATCAAAATCACGTTTTGTCCCGAATTATCCAATCGGATTAATTTTTCGATTAATTCTTTGTGATTGTGAAGATAAAACCCGCTTTCAGGATTGTTGGTCATTTTGATCAAATCTTCAACCATATAAATCAAGGAAGAACCTTCGCGTTCCAAATAGGATGGAAGCAATGCCAAAACAACATAATCCTCGATGTTACCGTAGAATTGGGAAAATCCTTTTCTATAACTTTCTTCATATAAAGTAATATCGGTAACGAAATGCTTACTTGTTACCATTCCTGTTGTTCCGCTGCTGGTAAAGGTTTCTTGAACAGTATTTGAACTAGAAACCACTTTATGACTTTTAAAAAACTGTATAGGCAAAAATGGAATTTGTTCTAATGATTTCACTTTTTGAATATTGGTTTTTAGAAAATCACAAAAAACTCTATATACAAAATTGTTTTCGTATTGATAACGAAATACTTTGAGTGCAATTTTTTCAAATTGCTTTTGGCTAGAAATGGTAAATATGTCGGGAGTAAGATTCAAGAATTGTTTTTATGCAAAAGTATGACTAGTCCTAAATAATCGATACAGATTATTAGACAAAAATAGATAAATTAAACAGCATCAAAAACGTTTTTGATACTGTTTTTAGTTTTATAGCTTTTCATTATTATTTTACTTTGCTCGTGCATTTGATTCGGAGTTAGCATATGGTTTGATAAATGAGGTCTTTTTTCATTATAAATATCCACAGTTTCGTTTATTATTTGTTTCATAACAGGTAAGTCTTAATTGTATTTATCAATCTAGAACTATTGTTTTAAAACTCCATTTATTTTCTCTGCTACAGCATTTTCATATGGGTCTGAGTTTTGAGTCATACTGGGTTGTATCTGTTTTTTAGTGTTTTTAAATCCTTACCTAACAAATAAAATAGTTTTTTGGCTCCAATTCTTGGCATTTTCGCCCTGACTTCCAAAATCATTTTCACCACTAATTGTGCTTTATCTTGTTTAATAAGTCGGCGTTTTATTCTTCGATAGTAAACCTGTCAATCTATCCCGAACAAAGTACAGGCAAACATTAGTGTTTATTGTTGTTCTTCTTTAAAATGGTCGATTGTTCTGGTGATGAGTTTTTTCGTATGTCGATTTGATATTCTTTTTCTGCAATATCAATCATCATATCAAAAATGATTGCTTTCTTATCGGCAACATAAGCTTGTTGCTCTAAAAAAGTTTTCTGCTTTTCTAGAAGCTTAACTTTGGCTTCAAGTTCCATTATTTTTTACTCAGGTGACTTAGACATACTAAATGGTGTTTGGTTTTCTCAATCAAAATCACCAAATTTTATCAACCATTGTACAATTGTGGAACGTGTTTGAATTGCATATTCTTTTTTAACCCGAGAAATAGTGGTTAGTCCTTGTTCTATCTCGTGGACAATTTGTAATTTAAAAGACATTGTATAGTCTTTCGGGGTGCGCTTAACATATCGACTTTGCTGAAGGTTCTCCTTAACGATAAATTTGTGTATTGCTATTTCAGGACAAGACAAAATTCTAAAATGTAATTTAAGAAAATGAAGTAGATGTTTATTGTTTAAATTGTGTTTTAAAAATATATTTATGTTTAAAAATAATTAACTTAGTTTTGGTATGTATTATATTCTAAGTTTTCACTGTTTATTTTGATTACTTTTTTCTTTTTCCGAATCTTTTCCTTGATTACAGATGTTTCAGGATAGTTTTTATAACTAATTATTTTCCCCGGATTACCCACAACCTTAGCTCCGTCAGGAATATCGTTTATTACTACTGTACCCGCTCCAATGGTACACCACTTTCCAATTTTCACCCCTGGAATTACAATAGCTCCTGAACCTAAATGAGACCCTAAACCAATGCTTATGTTACCTGATAAGGTAACGTTTGGTGAGATATATACAAAATCATCTATACTACAGTCGTGTTCTATTACGGCTGCCGTGTTAATAATAACATTGTTTCCTATTATTGCATGCGCATTGATAATCGCTGAACGCATGACTACGGTTCCTATTCCCACAGTTGCTGATGTAGAAACATAAGCCGATTTATCTACACTTCTGAAAAAATTATAATCGCTAAATCTCGAGCTAATATTTTTCCTTATGTGATTATTTCCAATGGCAATAATCAAAGCAACATCTGCTGCGGGTTTAACAATTTCATTAGAGTTAAATATTGGTATTAAACCAAAGTTATCACTGTTTGGCGCATCATCATAAAATGCTTCAATTTTGCAATTCGTATTAGCCACCAATTCGGTAATTACTTTCCTATGTCCACTGGCTCCAAAAATATATAGCTTTCTATTTTCCATAAAAATGGTTTTCTATTGTTTCATCGTTTGTGGTATCAATACCCTTATTTTTTTAACTTTTTTACTATGGTTTTAGAATTATTTTTGATATTTAAACCAAAAGATTGATTCTTACTATACCAATGATTAAATTTGAATTTAGTTTTCCAAGGTTTTATACCCTTATTATACACTTTCTTTTTTAGGAGTTTTTGCTGTTTCTTCTCTACTTGTTCGTATTCCTCCAAAATAGACTCCCAAATCAAATTTTGGTCAAATCGAGAGGTTATCATATGTCTTGCATTCGATTTTAGAGAAATGAAAAAATCTTTTTCGTAAATCATTCTCAAAACAGCTTTTTCTATTGCCTGACTATTTTTTACAGGAATAATAATTCCATTTTTTCCATCTATTATAATTTCGTTGCACCCATTTATATCGCTCACAATTGAGGGCAATCCCATTGCACCAGCTTGTAGGACAACATTTGGGAATCCTTCTCGATAACTGGGAAATACTAAAGCATTACTAATGGCCAGATAGGGTCTGATATCTTTTTGAAACCCTGCAAAAAGTATGTTTTTATTACTATTTATTTCTTCATGAGTCAACTCGTCAAGTGGATCTAAATCCTTCTCGTACATTCCTACTAAAAGTAATTTTACACTCAAATTTTTCTTGATTATTTTTTTAAAAGCTTGCACCACTTCATTAATTCCTTTGTCCCCTACCAACCTTCCAACATATACAAAAACGAAATCTTCTTTTTGAATTTCAAGTTTAATTTTCAAAATCTCTTGCAGCGATTTCGAAACCTGTTCTGGCGCAAAATGGTTTGTATTTATTCCGTTTGTACTGCCATTACTAATGATTTTTAATTTTCCTTGATGGGTAAATTTATTTGCAACAATAAAATCATACAATCCTTTTGAGTTAGGATATACCATAGTGGCACATGAGTACGTCAGTTTCTCGACACTTTCTAATATATTGCGTTTAAACCCTTTTGTTTCCATTAAAGGCAATCCGCCAACTGTATGCAATCTGATGGGGACTCCGGCACATTTCGACGCAATCATTGACAGCACACCTGCCTTTGGCGTGTGTGAATGAACGATTAGTGGCCTTTCTTTTTTTAGAAATATAAACAATTTTACGACTGCCACCAAATCATGCATTGGGGTGATTTTCCGGGACATTTCTATTGTAAACGTTTTTACGTTTTCTTTGGACCCAATTTTTTTTAAATAGTCACCGTCTGAGGACACTGCGGTCACTTCATAAAAAGATTTCATGTAATTCAATTGCCCTGATAACAATAAATCTAATGATAAAGGTACAGTTGTAATGCGGACTAATTTATTTTTCATTATTTCCATTGCAATTTATAGTTGTATTTTTCTTTATTGCTTTTAATTAATCCACTGGAAGATTAAAAAAAAGAAAAAAAATCATTTTTTTTAATCTTGCCAAAAAGATTAATATTGGCCATTGGTTTCTAAAAATAATAACAATATTCTATGTTTGTCAATCAAATAAATTCCTTAATAATAATTTAATATCATAGAGAATTATATGGTTTTTATCCTTATAATTCCTTAATAATAATTTAATATCATAAAGAATTGTACGGTTAAAACCATATAAATTGTTAAGAAATAGTATTGAATTAGTTTTCTGACTCTTGAGATTGCCAGTATGAAAAATGCCAAAAAATATAAATAATCAAACCAGGTAAAAACATGTTTCGCATTCGAATCATAATACCCAGATTTCCTAAAGACTGAGAAAAAGCCATTGTACCAATAATTAAGAAATATACCATTCCTTGAATTACAAAAGGTGCGTTTCTAAAGGTTTGTAAAGGTTTGTTTTTAAGTGCTGTAAAAGTTAAAATCAATAAAAGAAAATTCTCAAAAGAGGCTAACAGAGATGGAATACTATTGATATCAAAAAAGAAGGGGCGAAACAAAAA
>CALPPA020000011.1 GCA_943325355.2 Klebsiella pneumoniae
CTGCTGGCGGAAAAGCCGATGAAATCCATAATGTTTACGGACACAATTGGGCAAAACTAATTGCCGACGGTTACAAAAAGGACTTTCAAAATCAGCGTCCGTTTATTTTGATGCGTGCCGGATATTCTGGTTCACAACGTTTTGGGATGATTCCTTGGTCTGGTGACGTGAGTCGTTCTTGGGGAGGATTGCAGTCTCAAATTGAGATTTCCTTACAAATGGGAATGCAGGGAATGGGTTATATGCACTCGGATTTAGGTGGTTTTGCAGGAGATTATTTTGACAATGAATTGTACATTCGTTGGTTGCAATACGGCGTTTTCCAACCTATTTTCCGACCTCACGCACACGAAGATGTGGCAGCAGAACCAGTTTACAAAGATATTGTGACCAAAGCCAAAGCCAAAAAACAAGTGGAATTGCGTTACCAACTTTTGCCTTATAATTATACTTTGGCCTTCGAAAACAGCCAAAAAGGAACTCCATTAATGCGTCCGCTGTTTTTTGAAGAACCCGACAATTCCAAATTGTTGACGGTTTGCGAAACTTATCTTTGGGGAAATGACTTTTTGGTTACACCTATTACGAAAGCTGGAATAACCTCAACTTCTGTTTATTTTCCAAAAAATAATAACTGGTTTGATTTCTATTCCAATGAAGAAAAATTGGCTGGAACGACTTCTACCACTACAGTTATCGAAGATCATATTCCTGTTTTTGTTCGTGGAGGTGCTTTTATTCCAATGATAAAAACCATTCAAAACACTTCGAAATACTCGTTGACTGACTTCGATTTGCATTATTATTTTGATGCGAAAACTACTCAAAGTTCCAGAAAATTATACAATGACGATGGAGCAACGGCAAATGCTTTTGAAAAAGGAGAATTTGAAGTTTTGAATTTCAATGGTAGCACCGATGGCAAAGTAGTAACTGTAAAATTGAATTCGGAAATTGGAAAAAACTTTTCATCATCTGATAAAAATGTTGCGCTAATCGTTCACAATATAAAAGCGAAATCAATGACCGTAAACGGGAAAGCTATTGATTTCAAAATAGTTAAAAACAACATAGAAATTCCAGTTTTGTGGAAAAAAGGAACTGAAGTTGAAATTAAAATTCAATTATAAAATGAAAAAATTACTATTATTTTCGGCAGCATTACTATCGCTCCTTTTCGCCAGTTGTTCTTCAACAAAAACATCGAAAACAGCTTCGAAAACTCCTTTTGTCTGGGAAAATGCCAATGTGTATTTTCTTTTGATTGACCGATTCAACAACGGAGACAAAACCAACGACCAAACTTATAATCGAAATAAAGCAACCGCAAAATTACGCGGTTTTGAAGGTGGCGATATTCGAGGCGTGATTCAAAAACTAGACGAAGGCTACTTTGAAAAACTGGGGATAAATGCCATTTGGATGACGCCGGTTGTGGAACAAATTCACGATGGAGTCGATGAAGGAACTGGCTTTACATACGGCTTTCACGGCTATTGGGCAAGAGATTGGACAACATTAGACCCAAGTTTTGGGACCAAAAAAGACTTGGCTGAATTGGTGCAAAAAGCGCACGCAAAAGGGATACGCATTTTACTGGACGCTGTAATCAATCATACTGGACCTGTTACTACAGAAGATCCTGCATATCCGAATGATTGGGTGAGAACCACGCCAAAATGTACTTACAAATCGTATGACACTTATATTAATTGCACCTTGGTTGAAAATCTTCCTGACGTGAAAACCGAAAGTAATGACGCTGTAGCTTTACCACCAATGCTAATCGAAAAATGGAAAAAAGAAGGACGTTACGAACAAGAAGTGGCCGAATTGGATGCGTTTTTTATCAAAACCGGCTATCCTCGTGCGGCAAAATATTATATTATGAAATGGTTATCAGATTACATCACCGATTATGGAATTGATGGCTATCGAGTAGATACGGCGAAGCATACGTATGAAGATGTTTGGGCCGATTTCAAGAAAGTTTGCGACCAATCATTTGCCGATTTCAAAAAAAATAATCCTAAAAAAGTATTGGATAACAATGCTTTTTTCACAGTAGGAGAAGTTTATGGTTACAACATTGGCAGCAAAAAACTTTATGATTTTGGAGACAAAAAAGTCAACTATTTTGAAAATGGTTTTACCTGTTTAATCAATTTTGACTTTAGAAATGAAGCCAAAATGAATTATGAGCCTTTGTTTTCTAAATACAATACAATTCTTCAAAATGACTTAAAAGGAAACACAGTAATGAACTATGTTTCTTCACACGATGACAGTTATCCTTATGATAAGAAACGAGAAAAAACATTCGAAAGCGGAACAAAACTACTTCTTGCACCTGGAATTTCTCAAGTGTATTATGGAGACGAAAGCGCTCGTTTGCTTGATATTCCTGGCACTACAGGGGATGCCACTTTACGTTCAATGATGAATTGGGATGACATCAAAACCAATTCCGAAACTCAAAAAGTACTTTTGCATTGGCAAAAACTGGGTAATTTCAGAAAATACCATCCTGCGATTGGCGCTGGAATTCATCAAGAAATTTCGGCAAGTCCTTACGTTTTTAGTAGAGTTTTTATCAAAGCTAATTTCACTGACATTGTAGTTGTTGGATTGGATTTACCAAAAGGTCAAAAAGAAATTTCAGTAGGAACTATTTTCAAGGACGGAACAAAATTGAAAGACTTTTATTCTGGAAAAAAAGCGGTGGTTTCTAATGGAAAAGTAAATATTGATACTGAATTTGATATTGTTTTATTGGAAAAATAATTCAACTCCAGAATTCTCAAAATTATTTGCTAAGTTCCCAAAGTAAATGAATCCTTTGGGAACTTTGCGTTTTTTCTTAATTAACTTTGCTCAAAATTGTTTCAAATGAACAGGATTCTCAAAATTGGACATCGTGGAGCAAAAGGATATGAACCCGAGAACACTTTAATTGCTTTCCAAAAAGCAATTGATTTGAAAGTTAACGGCATTGAACTTGACGTACATTTGAGTTTGGACAAGGAAATTATGGTTATTCACGACGATACCATTGACAGAACTACCAATGAAAAAGGATATGTAAAAAATTTTGCTTCATCGCAATTAAAAGAATTAGGAATTCCAACTCTAATCGATGTTTTGGATTTGGTTAATCGAAGATGTTTTGTCAATATTGAACTCAAAGGAATCGGAACTGCAAAACCTATTGTTGAATTTATAGCACACTATATTTCAGAAAAAAATTGGAATTACACTGATTTTCTGGTTTCGAGTTTTGATTGGAAAATGTTGGAAGAAGTTCAGTTATTGAATCCAAAAATCCGAATTGGAGTTTTAACCGATGTAGCCGTTTCTGAAGCTTTGGCTTTCGCCAAAAAAATAAAAGCCGTTTCCATTCATCCCTATTATGCATTATTGTCTAGAGAAAATGTAGCTTTGATGCAAGAAAACGGATTCAAGGTTTTTTCTTGGACCGTAAATTTAACTGAAGACATTCAAAAAATAAAATCATTCAACGTAAACGGAATCATCTCTGATTTTCCAGAAAGAATATGAACCAGAATTTTGACATTATAATTGTAGGCGGCGGAGCAGCGGGATTTTTTACGGTAATCAATATTGTGGAGAAAAATCCGAAGCTAAAAGTCGCTATTCTCGAACGCGGAAGCGAAGTCTTGTCTAAAGTCAGGATTTCAGGCGGCGGAAGATGCAACGTGACCCACGCCTGTTTTGAACCTAACGAATTGGTGAAATTTTACCCCCGAGGCGAGAAAGAATTGCGTGGCCCTTTTCATCAATTTTGCTCTGGCGATACCATAGAATGGTTTAGCAATCACGGCGTGGAACTCAAAATTGAAGACGATGGTCGTATGTTTCCAGTCTCGAATTCATCCCAAACCATCATTGATTGTTTTATACAAGCGACCCAAAAACTAGGAATTACAATTTTGACTGGACAAAGCGTACAATCAATTTTCAAAAAAGAAAATCTCTGGAAAATTGAAACCCAAAACGAAAATTATATCACTGAAAAATTAATTCTAGCCACAGGAAGCAACCCTAAAATATGGGAAATGCTGCAAACTTTTGGTCACGCCATCGTGAATCCGGTTCCTTCCCTATTTACTTTCAACATTAAAGACCCGAGAATAAAAGAATTACCGGGAGTTTCAGCAATAGTATCGGTAAAAGTAAAAGACACTAAACTAACCTCAACAGGTCCTTTGTTAATCACGCATTGGGGAATGAGCGGTCCAGCAATTTTGAAATTATCAGCTTGGGGTGCAAGAATTTTATTCGAAAAAAATTACCAATTTACCATTTTCGTCAACTGGCTGAATGATGTTGCCGCTGATGACGCCGAAAAAACCCTCAAAGAGTTGAAACAGGAAAATGCCAAAAAAGCGGTTTCTAAGAAATCTCCTTTCGACTTTCCGAATCGACTTTGGGAGAGTTTGGTTTTCGCTTCGAATATTTCAGAAGAAACCAAGTGGGCAGATTTGTCTAAAGTTCAACTACAAAACTTAGCCAATCAATTGACGAATTCTAGTTTTCATGTCAACGGAAAAAGCACTTTCAAGGAAGAATTCGTAACGGCTGGAGGTATTGATTTAAAGGAAATCAACTTCAAAACAATGGAAAGCAAACTTCACAAAAACCTCTATTTTGCAGGAGAAATTGTAAATATTGACGCAGTAACTGGAGGATTTAACTTTCAGAATGCTTGGACAAGTGGATTTATTTTGGCAAATTCAATATAAAGTAAACTATCGATTTAACCACCAAATACTAACATTCAAAACCGTCGCAAAACTTACCCAAAGCAAATATAGAATTAATAAATATCCTGCAATCTTATTGATTTTTACAAATTTAGTATAAGTTTCAAAAATCATCAGCCACAGGATAACAATTTCTATACCGGCCAACATTGGGTTTTTCAAACCAAAAAATAAAAAGGACCACAAGGCATTTAAAGCTAGCTGAATTGCAAAGAAAACCAAAGCGTTTTTAACCGCTTCTTTTTCGTGCTCCATTCGGCTCCAAACCAATGCTGCCGCAACTCCCATCATTACATACAGCATACTCCAAACGGGCGCAAAAATCCAATTGGGAGGGTTAAAACTCGGTTTTACCAATGTGGGATACCAAGTTGTGATCGCTGAACGAGTCACCATTCCAGAAAAATAACCTATCACCAAACAAGTGACAACTACAACTAAAATTTTAGAAATTTTGTTCATAATGTATTTTTATACAAAATTAGTCAAAACTTATACTGATTCTACAAATAAACAAATCTATCTATAAACCAAAAAAAGTATCTTTGCATAAATTTTTAAATTGATGTCTTCAAAAACAGATTTTATTCCGGCCAAATATTCTAATGGTATAGAAAGCGGCAATTTTCAATGGAGCTCTCCAAGCAACATTGCCTTGGTGAAATATTGGGGGAAAAAAGACAGCCACCCGAGCCTTAAAGGCGAACTGGCGAAGCAAATTCCAGCCAATCCTTCGGTGAGTTTTACCTTGAATAATTGCAAAACTATTACTAGTTTGGCTTTCGCCAAAAAGCAAAACAAAGACACTTTCTCTTTCGACTTGCTTTTTGAAGGAAAACCAAAAGAAGATTTCAAACCAAAAATTCAACAATTTTTTGAACGCGTTTTTGTTTATTTGCCTTTTCTAAAAGACTACCATTTTACGATTGACACCCAAAATACATTTCCGCATAGTTCCGGAATCGCCTCTTCAGCCTCAGGAATGGCAGCTTTAGCAATGAACTTGATGAGTTTGGAAAAAGCACTAACCCCAGAAATGACCGAAGAGTACTTTTATCAAAAAGCCTCTTTCTTGGCTCGATTAGGTTCCGGAAGTGCTTGTCGTAGCGTAAAAGGAGAAGTGGTTGTTTGGGGAGAACATAAAAATATTCAAGGAAGTTCCGATTTATTTGGCGTTGAATTTCCAAATGCAATTCACGATAATTTCAAAAATTTTCAAGACACCATATTATTAGTTGACAAAGGCGAAAAACAAGTTTCGAGTTCCGTTGGTCATAATTTAATGAACGGACATCCTTTTGCCGAAAGGCGATTTGAACAAGCTCACGAAAACTTAGACAAATTAATTGCTGTTTTCGAAAGCGGAAATTTGTACGAATTCATAACAATCGTAGAGAGTGAAGCCTTGACTTTGCACTCGATGATGATGACATCGATTCCTTATTTTATATTGATGAAGCCTAATACTTTGGAGATTATTAATCGAATTTGGAAGTATAGAACCGAAACAAAAATCCCAGTTTGTTTCACGCTTGATGCCGGTGCAAACGTTCATCTTTTATACCCAGAAAGGGCAAAAGAAAAAGTTTTGCAATTTATTAAGGCCGAATTAGTTGGCTATTGTCAAAATGGTCAGTACATTTGTGACGAAATTGGAATTGGAAGTAAATTAATAATTGATAATTAAATTATGAAAGGACCTCTATTTTACTCAAAAATATTACTCTTTGGAGAATACGGAATTATACGTGACTCAAAGGGTTTGTCTATTCCTTATAATTTCTACAATGGCGCTTTGAAGAGAGAAGAAAATCCATCTGCTGAAGCCATAAAATCAAACGGAAATTTAAAACGTTTTGTTTCTTTTTTGGAAACTTTGCAAAGCGAACAACGGGAATTGGTTACTTTCGATTTGACCACTTTAAAAAATGATGTCGAAACCGGAATGTTCTTTGATTCCAGCATTCCTCAAGGATATGGTGTGGGAAGTAGCGGTGCTTTAGTGGCAGCAATTTACGATAAATATGCTCAAAATAAAATCACAGTTCTAGAGAATTTGACTCGTGAAAAATTATTAAGACTGAAAAATATTTTCTCCCAAATGGAATCTTTTTTCCACGGAAAAAGTTCAGGTTTAGATCCTTTGAACAGCTATTTGAGCATCCCTATTTTAATCAATTCTAAGGACAATATAGAAGCAACTGGAATTCCAACCCAAAGTTTGGAAGGAAATGGTGCCGTATTTTTGTTGGATTCTGGAATTGTTGGTGAAACTGCTCCAATGGTGAATATTTTTATGGAAAAATTGAAAGATCAAGGTTTTAGAAAAATGTTAAAATCCCAATTCATCAAACATACCGATGCTTGTGTCGAAAATTTCTTGGGTGGTGACATAAAATCTTTGTTTGCCAACACCAAAAAATTATCAAAAGTAGTCTTAAACAACTTCAAACCAATGATTCCGGAACAATTTCACGGCATTTGGCAAGAAGGAATTGATTCAAACGATTATTACCTAAAACTTTGCGGTTCAGGCGGTGGAGGCTATATTCTTGGTTTTACACAAGACCTCGAAAAAGCAAAAATTTCATTAAAAGACTATAAACTAGAAGTAGTTTATCAATTTTAAAATGTTAAACAGGAAGAACAAAATTTTATTGATGAAATTCATCAGTTTGTTCTCTGTCGTTAGAGGTTACAATATTCCAATAATCATCATAGCTCAATATCTTTCGGCAATATTTATTCTTGCACCCGAAAAAAGAGGCTTGGCCATTCTACTCGATTTCGATTTATTTATCATTGTTTTTGCTTCTTCATTGACCATTGCATCAGGCTATATTATCAATAATTTTTACGACAGCAAAAAAGATTTAATCAATCGCCCCAACAAATCAATGCTCGACCGATTGATAAGCCAAAAAACAAAACTAAATGTCTATTTTACACTCAATTTTATTGTTGCTTTTTTAGCCATTTTTGTTTCCTGGCGTGCATTCGTTTATTTTTCAGTCTATATATTTTTGATTTGGTATTATTCACACCGCATAAAAAAATACCCTATAATCGGTAACTTGACTTCGGCATTCCTATCTGTTTTACCTTTTTTCGCCATTTTTTTATATTACAAAAACCTATATGAAGTTATTTTAGGTCACGCTACTTTCTTGTTTTTATTGCTCTTGATTCGGGAAATGATAAAGGATTTAGAAAATATAAAAGGCGATTTGGCCAACGATTATAAAACCATTCCCATTATTTATGGTGAAGCCGTTTCAAAGAAAATAATTACCGCATTGTCAATAGCTACCATAATTCCTGTGTATGTTCTGATCGAAATTTTCGACGTGGGATATATGGATATGTATTTTTATTTCTGCTTAATAATTTTAATTTTTTTCTTGCTTCGTCTTTGGAAATCAAATACCAAAGAACAATTTGTACTACTTCATAATGTATTGAAATTCCTTATTGTGGCAGGAGTTTTCAGCATTATCCTTATCAATCCAAGCGTTTTGTGGCACGGCGAAAAATTGTTGCGCTCAATTTGATTTTTTAGGAGCCACTTCCCGCTATCCGCTGTATCTTTTACTTCTTAAAGAAAAAGTAAAAGGATGCCGCTTCCATCAGGGCTAGGATACCCTAATCCAAAAACAATCAACTAGTAAGCAATAAAAAACTATCTTTGTGCCAAATTACAGTTTATTATGAATAACAAGGAAGGCAATAACAATAAAAGCGGCGGTAGAGCAAAAAGCTCCAGACCAAGCTCAAATAAGCCACAACCTGCGATGCAAAAAAGGGCACAAGGGCCTAAAAAAGTAAAACCAACGACTAAAGTTGCTGAGGCGGCTACTAATAAAGTAGAAAAAAAACCAAATCAAGCGCCAAAAAGGCCTAAAGTAAAAGATGAAATCCGTCTGAACAAATACATTTCTAATTCTGGAGTTTGTTCGCGTCGTGACGCCGATATTTACATTCAATCTGGAAACGTAAAAGTAAATGGAATTCCTGTTATAGAAATGGGTTATATGGTAAAACCGGGTGATGTTGTGAATTTTGATGGAGCAGTTTTAACTCCAGAGAAAAAAGTATACATCTTATTGAACAAACCAAAAAACTTTACCACGGCGCTTGACGAAGGTCAGGAAGACCGTAATGTTTTAGAATTGGTAAAAGGTTCAACCACAGCAAAAATTGGTGCCGTAGGAAGAATGGACAAGAACACCACTGGTTTATTGTTGTTTACCAACGACACCGATATGATTCGTAAGTTTACTTTACCCACTAACAAATCATCAAAAATTTACCAAGTTTCATTAGATAAAAATCTAAAATTCGAGGATTTAGAAAAAATCCAAAAAGGCTTGGTTCTTGACGGACACCGTGTGTTTGTCGAAGATGTAAGTTATATTGAAGGAGAAGCAAAAAGCGAAATTGGACTTAAACTTCGTTCTGCCAATGTTAAAGTAGTTCGTTCTATTTTCGAAAACTTTAGTTACGATGTTTTGCGAATTGATAGAGTTGCTTTTGCAGGTTTAACCAAAAAGAATTTACCTCGTGGCAACTGGAGATTGCTTACTGAACAAGAAATTATCAATTTGAAAAACGTATAAATATCAGATTATCAAGCAAAAAATCCCAAAGCAATTTGGGATTTTTTTTGATTGTAAAACTTTACAATTTATTTCCACTTCAAAGTTTCCATCAACCGTTGCATATCATTTCTAACGTAACTTGCGGCTGGCATAATGGAATCGTAATTAGGTTTAGCATAGAAATAAACCGAGCCTGTTACAAAATGTTTGATGCTGTCCGTCACATAAAACTGTGAGTTTGTCGCTGCATTTCCATCCACTTGATAGAACATTCCATACACTTTTTTGGTTGGATTTAAATAAGGTTGTTCTAATATATCGTCAGCTTTTATGACGTGTTCGTAGGTTAGTTTTTGAGCGTCACGCAATAATTTATTGATATTATTATTTACTGGCTTGTAGGTCAAATAAATGGTGGCTTTCATTTTGGGGTAGGTAATTGTAAATCCAAAATCTTTTCCGCCCTTGATTACAGCTTCTGAATTCATCTCGAAGGCAAACGGGGAAGCGCTATTTTCAAAATTCACATATTCGGCTTCAGGATAATCCAGTCTCAAATAGCTAGCAGGTTTAGGTAAAACCTCATCCTTACAGCTAAAGACAGAAATTAAAATAATAAAAAGTAAAGGAATTGCAATTTGTTTTCTTAGCATTTTGTATTTAATCAATGGTCACTTTTATTTGTTTTATACGTTTTTTATCTACCGTTTCAATGGTGAATACGCAGTTTTCGAAAGTAATTTTCTGGTCTTTTTTTGGAAAATTTCCTAAAATTTCAAGAATAAATCCTGCCAAAGTTTCAGCTTCGCCTTTTGTTGTTTCGAACAATTCTTCATCAACATCAATGACTCTATAAAAATCCTTGAGGTTTATTTTTCCTTCAAAAAGATAATTTTTATCGTCTATTTTAGAAAAATTGACATTGTCACCATCAAATTCATCGCTGATATCGCCCACAATTTCTTCAATAATGTCCTCTAAAGAAACCAATCCCGAAGTTCCTCCGTATTCATCTACAACAATAGCCAAATGACTTTTCATACTTTGAAAATCTTTGAGCAAATTGTCGATTTTTTTATTCTCAGGAACAAAAAATGGCTCCCGAATCAATGTTTTCCAGTCAAATTCTTCTTTATTAATATACGGAAGCAAATCTTTAACAAACAAAACGCCTTCTATCTGGTCTATATTGTCTCGATAAACAGGAATTCTCGAAAAACCTTTTTCGATTATTTTCGAATAAATCACGGCAAAAGATTCTTCTATTTCCAGAGCAAAAATATCCATTCTCGGACTCATAACCTGTTTCGTATCTGTATTTCCGAAAGACACGATTCCTTCCAATATTTTTTGCTCTTCGGTCGAAGTTTCTTCTGAATCAGTAAGTTCCAGTGCTTGCGACAATTGATCAACTGAGAAATTTGTTTTTTGTTTTCCTAATTTATTATGCAAATAAATAGTGACTTTTCGCATTGGCAAACTTATAGGCGAAAGCAATTTATCAAGCCCCAAAACAGGATAAGCAATCCATTTAGCAAACTTAATATTGTTTCTGCTAGCATATACTTTTGGCAAAACTTCGCCAAACAACAAAATTAAAAAAGTAGCTACCATCACTTTTAAAATAAATTCCAAAATAGGTGAATTAATAGCCGAAAACAAGTTGTGTCCTATGTAAGAAAACAAAATAACTACTCCAATATTGATAAAATTATTGGCAACAAGAAGCGTGGCAAGTAATTTTTTTGGTTTTTCTAAAAGTTTCGAAATTATTTTTCCTTTCGAAGGATGTTCAAGAATTGTATCGTCAATATCTTTTTGTGATAACGAAAAAAGTGCCACTTCGGCACCTGAAACTATTGCAGAACAAAAAAGCAACACAAATATTGCTAAAAACCCAAATACTAAATGAGTATCATAAGCATATTGAAACAAACTGGGCTCCGGGTCCAAATTAAAAAAGATTAGTTAGACAATTGTGACGGTAAATCGTTTTCTGGTAAACCGCCATTTTCTGGGTCAAAGTTAGCGTTTTTTGTCGGTTCGACGGTTTTATTCTCTTTGTTGCCTTCAAATTCCTTTTTGGTTGTAAGAAAAGTAAAATCTATGGCTTGAATTTCTGTGATGTATTTAGTGGAACCATCCTCGGCTTGCCATTGTCGTGATTTTATGCGGCCTTCAATAAAAACTTTGTCTCCTTTTGACAAATATTTTTCACACAATTCTGCCGCTTTATTCCGCACCACAATATTGTGCCACTCCGTAGAAGTGATTTTTTCACCTGTTTCCTTGTTAATGTAAATCTCGTTTGTAGCCAAAGGGAATTTCCCAATGCAGGAATCACTTTTGAAATAGTGCATCTTCACATCGTCGCCCAAGTGGCCTATTAACATCACTTTATTTAAAGTTGAATTCATATTCTGTTTTTTCTATACCCAAATATAATGATTTTTGAGTTAGTTCAAAAAATCCTTTTCAATAAAATTATGAATCACGATAGGGAATGGGAATGTTTTTAAAGTTGTAGCGTCAATACCATTTTCGACAACTCCTTGTACTTTTACTTTCCAAAACTTGATATGCAAATGTTGATGTGATAATTTATGTATGATACTTTCAGGATTGTATTCTAATATGCTTTTAATTTGCTTCGCCAATTCGCTAACACTCGGGTTGTTTTCTTTGAAAGAATCAGATTGAATTTGTTTAGTAATGTTTTCAAAATCTTCATCCTTTTCAGTTTCTATCAATGGAAATTCATAGAGATTATGCCAAATTCCTTTTGCTGTACGCTTTTGGATTATTGTATTATCGTTATCATCCGAAACTACCAAATAATTAAAAAACCGATTCCTGACTTTCAACTTCTTTGATTTAACGGGTAATTGATCCACTTTCTTTTTTTGCAAAGCGGCACAACTTTCGTTGAAAACACAAACTCCACAGTTGGGACTTTTAGGAACACATTGCAAAGCGCCGAATTCCATAATGGCTTGGTTGAACAAAGCGGGGTTGTCTTTTGGCATCAATTCGAAAGCTAAAGCAGCAAATTCCTTTTTGGCGGAAGCCGAAGCAATGTCGGTTTCTACGTCAAAATAACGCGACAAAACCCGAAAAACATTTCCGTCGACAACAGGAACCGCTTCATTGTATGAAAAAGAAGCAATGGCGGCTGCCGTATATTCGCCAACACCTTTTAATTTCAATAAATCATTATAATTATCCGGAAAAACACCAGATAATTCTGTGGCAACAAATTGCGCGGTTTTATGCAAATTTCTAGCACGTGAATAATAACCCAATCCTTGCCAAAGTTTTAAAACCTGTTCTTCATTTGCTTCAGCCAAATCAAAAACTGTTGGAAAATTAGTTGTAAATGAGATAAAATATGGCGTTCCTTGTGCTACTCTAGTCTGCTGAAGCATAATTTCGGAGAGCCAAATTAGATACGGATTATCAGTTTTTCGCCACGGTAAATCTCGTTTATTTTCTAAATACCACCTTATCAATATGTTGGAATAATGCATCGTTAAATTTTAGTTAGCAAAAGTAAAAGTTTATGTTGTTAAAATTTAATGAATTAGCTTGAATAATTGTTTTTTTAATTCATATATTTGCAACCTCAAAAAATTAGTACACAATTATAAATTACGAATTAAAATGACAAAAGCAGATATCGTATCAAAAATCTCAGAGAGATTAGGTCTAGAAAAAGGAGATGTTCAGGCAACAGTAGAGACCTTTATGACAGAAGTAAAAAATTCATTAGAAACTGGAGACAATGTTTATTTAAGAGGTTTTGGAAGCTTCATTGTGAAAACAAGAGCTGAAAAAACGGGAAGAAATATTTCAAAAAACACCACAATCAAAATTCCTGCCCACAATATTCCTGCATTCAAACCTGCAAAAGTTTTTGTTGAAGGAGTAAAAACAAATAACGAAGCAAAATAAAAATATTTATTAATTACAAAATCACCAGATTATGCCAAGTGGTAAAAAAAGGAAGAGACATAAGGTAGCAACGCACAAACGCAAAAAAAGAGCGAGAGCTAACCGTCACAAAAAGAAAAAGTAGTTTTAAACTACTTTTTTCTTTTTAACCGTTCATTGAAATTGAAAAGAGATGAAAGAGAAAAGAAAATAGAACATAGACACAAGTCTATTCTCTTTAATCTATTCTCTACTAATCTTCTTTTCCCCGGGTTCAAAACCTGTTAAAATTATTGTTTAATCCATCCTTACTACAAAGTTGATGGTTGGTAGTTAATGGTTGATGGAGTTTTTCCAACAACCAACAACCGAAAACTGACAACTCCATTGTTTGGATAAAAATTTACAGATGAATAAAGAATTAATCATTAGATCTAGTTCTGAAGCCGTAGATTTTGCCTTATTAAAAGATGGAAAACTAATTGAATTACACAAAGAACAAGAAACAAGCAACTTCCAAGTTGGCGATATATTTATTGCCAAAATTAGAAAACCAGTTGCTGGACTAAATGCAGCTTTTGTAAATGTAGGCTACGAAAAAGACGCCTTTTTACATTATCACGATTTAGGTCCTAATCTTGCTTCTCAACTGAAATTCATAAAACTTGTAAGCGCAGGTAAATTAAAAGATTTCTCCCTAAAAAACTTTCAGTTTGAAAAAGAGATTGATAAAGATGGCACAGTAGCAAATGTTTTGAATGCCAATCAATCTATTTTAGTACAAGTTGTAAAAGAACCAATATCGACCAAAGGACCAAGAATTAGCTCAGAGCTATCTCTTGCCGGAAGATTTATTGTTCTTGTCCCGTTCTCTGACCGAGTTTCTATTTCTCAAAAAATAGAAGAAAAAGGAGAAAAAGACCGACTTAAAAAATTAGTACAATCAATCAAACCAAAAGGATTTGGTGTTATTGTTCGCACAGTAGCCGAAGGCAAAAGCACAGTAGAATTAGAAAAAGATTTGCAGAACCTGTTAGAGAGATGGACTGCAATGTGTAAAAAATTACCAACTGCTCATCATCCGTCAAAAGTTTTAGGAGAGCTCAATAGAGCATCTTCGATACTAAGAGACGTTTTTAACGATACCTTCAGTGGTGTTTTTATAGATGACGAAGAGTTGTACAACGAAACCAAGGACTATGTTCAAGAAATAGCGCCTTCAAAACAATCAATTGTTAAGTTTTATCAATCTAATGACACTCCTATTTTTGAGAAGTTCAACATAGAGAGACAAATCAAGACTTCTTTTGGAAAAACGGTTTCCATGAGCAGAGGGGCTTACCTTATTATAGAACATACTGAAGCGTTGCACGTTATAGACGTAAACAGCGGCAACCGTTCTAATAAAGCCACCAATCAGGAAGACACCGCCATGGAAGTAAATATGATTGCCGCTGCAGAAATCGCTAGACAATTGCGTTTGCGAGATATGGGCGGAATTATAGTTATTGATTTTATCGACATGTCGAATCCAGAAAACAGAAAAGTATTATTCGACTTCCTTAGAGAAGAAATGAATGATGATAAAGCCAAGCACAAAATCTTACCTCCGAGTAAATTTGGATTAGTTCAGATTACAAGACAAAGAGTAAGACCAGAAGTAAACATAAAAACTAGAGAAGAAGATCCAAACAATATTGAAGGCGAAATTGAAGCGCCAATTTTAATTATTGATAAAATTACTTCCGATTTAGAACGAATTTTAAAAACCCACAAAAAAGTGATTCTAAACGTTCACCCGTTTGTGGCTGCATACCTCAGTAAAGGTTTTCCATCATTACGTTCAAAATGGTTTTTTGAACATAAAAAATGGGTGAAAATCATACCACGTGACGCTTACACGTATCTAGAATATCATTTCTACGAC
>CALPPA020000012.1 GCA_943325355.2 Klebsiella pneumoniae
AATAGTATGGTCTGGTGATTTAAAAGTAAAAAATCCTTTGGCATTCCCACTTTTGATCAACACCGATTTCCCGTCTTTTTTGGACATTTGAAATTGAATCGGTGCCATTTCGACACAATAATTGCAGCCAATACATTTGGCTCTTTGGAGCGTTACAATAACCATTAGGCTTCCACGATTTTATATAATTTGTCCGACATTCGGATGCGGAATGGTAATTTTAAAGTACAATCGTCTCCTTTTGCAGCTTTTTCTGCCACGGCATCATTCACATACATTTCTTCGATAATCATTTCTTGTGCACCAGTGCTTGGACCTGTTACCAATATTTTGTCGCCAATTTTAATATCGTAAGCCTCGATTTTGAATTGTCCAATGGCTGCTTTTGGGAAAAAATGAGTTCCTTTTCCAACATATACTTTTTTCTGGGTTGCCATCGATCCCGAAACATCGCTCCATTCGCCCAATTCCTGTCCGAGATAATAGCCTGCCCAAAATCCGCGATTGTAAACTGTGTTCAAAGCTTCCATCCAAACCGTCACTTTTTCTTTTGAAAAGGTGTTTTCATAATAACTATCAATCGCCTCACGATAGGTTTTGATTACGGTGGCAACATATTCTGGAGCGCGACCACGTCCTTCAATTTTCAAGACTTTAATTCCGGAGTCAATCACTTGATCCAGAAAATCTATGGTACATAAATCTTTTGGTGACATTAAATACTCGTTCTCAACCTCGATTTCAAAACCGGTTTCTTGGTCAATAACGGTGTATTTCTTGCGGCAATTTTGCTTGCAAGCGCCACGATTTGCCGATGAATTATCAGAATGCAAACTCAAATAACATTTCCCCGAAACCGCCATACACAAAGCACCGTGACCGAAGATTTCTATTTCTACCAAGTTTCGGCTTGGTCCTTTGATTTGTTCTTTTTCGATTTGTTCCGTAATTTTTTTCACTTGACGCAAACTCAATTCACGAGACAAAACGATGGTGTCTGCAAAAAGGCTGTAGAATTTTACGGTTTCAGCATTGGTCACGTTCAATTGCGTCGAAATATGAACTTCCATCCCGATTCCTCTCGCCATTGCAATAACAGCTTGATCGGAGGCAATCACTGCGGTAATTTTTGCTTCCTTGGCTTTGGCCAATAATGTTTTTACGACTGATAAATCGTGATCGTAAATAATGGTGTTTAATGTCAGGTAACTTCGAACATTTTTGGCTTCGCAACGACGGGTAATTTCCGGCAAATCAGCTATCGTGAAATTTACGGTGGCACGAGCGCGCATATTCAATTGTTCTACGCCAAAGTAAACGGAATCTGCTCCGTTGTCAAGTCCTGCTTGCAAGGATTCGAAATTCCCGGCGGGAGCCATTAATTCTATTTTGTTATTGGTGTTCATAATAAATTAGTTTAAAATTTTATATAATTTATCAGACAATCGAATCCTGAACGGGACTTTAAAAGTACAAGTATCTCCTGAAACAGCTTTTTCTGAAGCTATTTCGTTGACAAACATTTCGTCAATAATCATATGTTGTTCCCCAGTTGTGGAACCTTTGATGAGAATGGTATCACCAACCTTGATTTCGTTTTCCTCAATTAGAAACTGGGCAATATTTGCTTTTGGAAAAAAGTGTGTTCCTTTTCCAATATAGATTTTCTTTAATTTTGGTTCTTTCTTTAAAACTTTTTTTGTTTCTTCTGTAGTGAAAACAACATAACTTTCAATGTTGTTCTTGAAAGTCAAAACATCGGATTTCCCTTTTTTGAAAATTTTGTTTCCGTTTTTGATTCCTCTTCGAATAGCTTTTTGCTCTTCTTCCGGCAAATGAATAACCTCAACGCATTCAGTTGAACAGCAGCCTTCCATTTTTTGCTTACAAGAATCACATTGGATAAAAAGCAAATGACAACCTTCGTTGGTGCAATTAGTGTGAACGTCGCAAGGTTCACCACATTGATGGCATTGAGAAACAATATCGTCGGTGATTCTTTCGCCCAAGCGAGGGTCGAACACAAAGTTTTTTCCAATGAATTTGCTTTCCAGACCTTCGGCTTTTACTTGACGGGTGTATTCTATGATTCCGCCTTCGAGTTGGTACACGTTTTCGAAACCTTTGTGTTTGAAGTAGGCGCTGGCTTTTTCGCAACGAATTCCGCCGGTGCAATACATCAATAGTTTTTTGTCTTGTTTGTGTTCTGAAAGTTGTTCTTCGATAATGGGCAATGATTCTCTGAAAGTATCGACGTCGGGTTTTATGGCATTGGTAAAATGACCGATTTCCGATTCGTAATGATTTCTCATATCGACCACAATCGTATTTGGGTCTTCGAGTAGTTCATTGAATTCATTGGCTTTTAGATGAATTCCAATGTTGGTTACATCGAAAGTTTCATCCACTAATCCATCAGCTACTATTTTGTCACGGACTTTTACCGTAAGTTTCAAAAAGGAATGATCGTCTTGCTCTACAGCAATGTTCAACCGAATACCTTTCATAAAATCGTATTTTTCGATAGTGTCTTTGAAGGCATAAAAATTATCGGCAGGAATTGACAACTGAGCGTTAATTCCTTCGTTGGCAACATAAATTCGTCCTAAAACCTCAAGTGGATTCCAAGCTAAGAATAATTCGTTACGAAATTGTGTGGGATTTGAGATTTGCGCATAAGCATAAAAAGACAATGTGAGACGTTGCTTTCCGGCATCGTCAATCATAGTGGCTCTTTCCTCTGCGCTTAAAGTGTTGTACAGTTGCATGCTATAAACAGTTAAGTTGAGAAATTTAATTTTGCAAAGGTAGAATGTTTACAGTAAAGGCGCAAGGTTTTTGCGAAGTTCACAAAGAGTTGCGTAAAATCAAGTGAATTTTGTTCAGTAGAATTGTATAAACTTTTACTTTATAATGGTACAAACTCCGTTAATACATTTTACCTCGGTAGGAGGCAATGCATACATACAATCCGATATAGCATTGGTTTGAATGTTGTACAACCTATTCATTTCATTGTAGTTTGCCACCATTTCCTTCAGTTTAGTTAAGTTAACGCTATTGGAAAAAAGTAAATACGTATAAGGACCACCGCAAGGTTTTGTGCCAAAAGCAATAAAACTACAACCCACACTTTCAGAACAGCTAAAACTGTTGATATAGTTTTGAATTTCTTGCTTTTTTACATCTAATTGCGCTGAAGTAATATCAGCTGAAGGCTCATTTGAGTCAGAACATTGAAAACTTTGAAGTAGGATAAAAAGCACTACTATTTTAAAAAACAATTTCATAACAATCAAGATTGGTTTGTGTCTATAAATGTAAAGATAAAAAATAGTTTTATTTTATTGTAAATTTTCTGTTTTGGCAATTTGCCGCCAATGAGCTAGCGTAATTTTGATATTTTTCATTCGCTATACAAATCCTTTTAAGAACCTCTACCGAATTATTTTTCGTCTAGTAATGTTTTTTTAATAGCTTGTAATTCTTCTAATTTTTCAGTGCTAACGGTTGGATATTCCAAGTCCATTTCATCTAAAGTAGTAATAATTGCTGATGCAATCGCAATTCTTGCATAGGATTTATCATCGGCAGGAATAACATACCAAGGTGATTTTTTGGTCGAAGTATTTTTGATTAATTCTTGGTAAGCGTGCATATAATCATCCCAGTATTCTCTTTCTTTGACATCTCCTGTGCTAAATTTCCAATTTTTGTCTTGATCCTCAATGCGTTCAATAAAGCGTGCTTTTTGTTCTTCTTTTGATACGTTTAGAAAAATTTTGATTACGATAGTCCCATTTCTATTTAGATATTTTTCGAAGTTGCGAATGTCTTCAAAACGTTCTTCCCAAATGTTTTTGGTTACTAACTTTTCAGCGAGTTTTTGACCTTTCAAAATCGCTTCATGCACTCTAACCACCAGTACTTCTTCATAATAAGAACGATTAAAAATGCCAATTCGTCCTCTTTCTGGCAAATGTTTTTGACAACGCCATAAAAAATCATGGTCTAATTCTTCAGAACTAGGTGCTTTAAAAGAGGAAACTTGGCACCCTTGTGGATTTACGCCTGACATTACATGCTTAATGGCACCATCTTTCCCAGCGGCATCCATTGCTTGAAAAATAATTAATAGAGACCATTTGTCTTGAGCATACAAAATTTCTTGCATTGCAGCTAAGGCATCAACACCCATTTGTAGAGTTTCTTTAACCAATGATTTTCCTTCTGAGCCTAAATTAAAAGTGGCTTTGGTTTCAAAATCATTTAGGTTAAAATCAGCTCCTTTGCTAATACAATATTGGTTGGAGAAATTTTTTGCATGTTGAATAAGGCCTTTTTTATTTATAGTAGTTAAAACTTTTGATTTTTCTGAAAAGGGGTTTGATTTTGACATAAATAGTAGTGTTTTTAATTATAAAATTTTATAACTTGAAAAAGAGATGGCTTAATTTTGATTCTCGGTTTAAAAATATAATCACTTAAAATCATCAAAATCATTGTTGGATTATTTTGGATTTAAAAATGCGATGTAATTTATAAAAAAAATTACTTTGTAAAAATGATAATTAAAAAAAAAAGTTAATTTAGCTTTTTTGAATTTTAAACTATTATTAATAAGCTGAATATTAACACATCATAATACTAAATTGCAAAATGAAACAAACGTACTTTTTATCTGCAATACTATCACTTTTTATAATGCAATCGTGCAAGAAAGGAGCTGCTCCTGAAATGAAACCACTTGAAATTTCTGTTACTGAAGTTTTGGAACAAGATGTAAGACTTGAATCTGAATTTACAGGGCAAACCTTCGGACAATCGGACATTCAAATTAATCCCAGAGTTGATGGCGTTATTGAAAGTCTTAATTTTAAAGAGGGCAGTTTGGTGACCAAAGGTCAGTTGCTATACGCCATCGATCCACTTCCATACCAAGCTAAAGTAAATCAGGCAGAAGGAGCATTGGCAGAGGTAGAAGCTACATTAGTAAAAACCAAATCAGACTATGATATGATGGTTCCCTTAGCCAAAATGAATGCAGTGAGCCAAAGAGAATTAATAGCTGCAAAAGCGGCTTATAATGCATCGATAGCTTCTATAACTGCTTCAAAGGCAAGTTTGCAAAACGCAAAATTAGAATTGGGCTACTGCAGAATATTATCGCCAATTACAGGATTAATTGGAATTTCAAAAGTGAGAGTAGGCGATTATGTTCGTCCCGGTCCAACTTCGGTTTTGAATACCGTTTCTGATTTGGGAGATGTAAGGGTTCGTTTTACTATGAGTGAACAAGAATTTCTGAGGATTTTCAGGGAAATAAACAAAAAAGATTCCAGTCTAAAAGGAGCAGGACAATCCATTTCATTGAAACTATCAGATGGTACGATGTATCCACAAACAGGAAAAATGAGTTTCGCCGATAGGCAAATTGACCCAACTACTGGAGCCATAACTTTTGAAGCGGCATTCCCAAATCCTGACAAGTTATTGCGTCCAGGTCAATATGTTAAAATTGCTGTGGTTACTGATGTTCGCAAAGAAGCCTTGATTATTCCTCAACGTGCTGTTATCGAAATGCAAGGAATTTATCAGGTATATGTTTTGGGAGATAGTAGTAAAGTTCAGATGCAAATTATCAAAACAGGACCTTCTTATAAAGACGGTTATGTGGTTGAAGAGGGTTTAAAATCGGGTGATAAAATTGCTTTGGGAGGAACTTCATTGTTGAAAAACGGAAGCGTTATTATCCCAAAAAATACTCCTTGGCAACCTGGTCAACCTCAAACAGCAACAATAAAATAATTTTAGAGAACTAGTATTATGGGAGAATTTTTCGTTCGAAGACCAATTGTTGCTATGGTAATCAGTATCATCATTGTGATACTTGGATTGCTGGCATTGCAAAAAACACCTATTTCACAATATCCAGATATCAATCCACCGGTTGTAAAAATCACCACTAGTTTTACAGGAGCTAATGCCTTGAATGTGGAGCAAGCTGTTGCCACTCCTATTGAACAAAAAGTGAATGGCGTTGAGAAAATGTTGTATATAAAATCAATCAACACTTCTGATGGTGCTTGTACTATTGAAGTAACTTTTGATGTTGGGACTAACTTGGATAATGCCAATATGCTTACGCAAAATAGGCAGAATCAATCGTCGCCTTTTATGCCTTCAAGTGTAAAACAACAGGGTGTAGTGGTAAAAAAATCATTATCATTCCCAATGATGTTAATTACCATCACATCGGACAATCCAAAATTTGATGCCAAATTTTTGAATAACTATGCCAGCATCAATGTTCTTGATCAATTATCACGTATAAAAGGAGTTGGTGAAGTGGCTCTTTTTGGTGGAAGTGATTATGCTATGCGGGTTTGGTTGAAACCAGATGTAATGTCCAAATTGGGCGTTACTGTTGACGATGTGAAAAATGCCTTAAACTCTCAAAATATGATCAGTCCCGGTGGAAAATTCGGAGCTGAACCTGCACCAACGGGAACTGATTTTACTTATGGCGTTACACTTCAAGATCGTTTAGTTACCGAAAAGCAATTTGCCAATATCGTTGTTCGAAGTAAGGAAGATGGCGCTCAAGTTTTATTAAGTGACATTGCTCGTATCGAATTAGGAACTGAGAATTATAGTTCATCGGCTCGAAGAAACAATGCGCCGAGTGCCGCTCTTGCCTTATATCAAATGCCAGGAAGTAATGCATTGGAAGTAGCTGCTGAAGTAAAAAAAGCAATGAAGCAAGTCTCAGAAAAATTCCCTGAAGGTATAAAATACCAAGAGTCTCTAGATACTACACTGGCGATAACTGCGGGCGTTGATGATATTGTTCACACCCTGTTTGAAGCCATTTTATTGGTAATTCTAGTTGTATTTATCTTTTTGCAAAATTGGCGTGCAACATTAATTCCATTGATTACTGTACCCGTTTCGTTGATTGGTACCATTGCGGTTTTTCCTTTGTTGGGATTCTCAATCAATACTTTGTCACTATTAGGACTGGTTTTGGCTATTGGTATTGTCGTCGATGATGCCATTGTAGTAGTAGAAGCTGTAATACATCACATTGAAAAAGGGAAGACCCCACGAGAGGCGACGATTCAGGCTATGAAAGAAGTTTCTGGACCTGTAATTGCAATTGCTTTAATTTTGTGTGCGGTTTTTATTCCTGTGGCAATGACACCGGGTATTACTGGTCGTTTTTACCAGCAATTTGCTATTACCATAGCCGTATCTGTTGCTTTTTCTGCTTTTAGTGCGTTGTCACTGAGTCCTGCTCTTTGTGCAATGTTATTGAAACCTACTAAACCAGTAGAAGAACAAACCGGATGGTTGGCCAAATTCTTTGCTGGCTTCAATAGAGTTTTCGAAAAAGTTACTGGTGGTTATTTAAAGGGAGCTACTTTTTTTGCCAAAAAATCGATGCGAATTGTTGCTTTACTTGGCGTCATATTACTTGGCGTTGTTCTGCTTGGCAAAAAAATACCAATGGGATTTATTCCAGAAGAAGATCAAGGATATGTACTGGTCAATATTGTCTTACCTCCTGCCTCATCCTTACAGCGCACCGCTGAAGTTTCGAAAAAAGTAGACAGCTTTCTAGCGGAAGAAGAATCAATATTGTCTTATACCACGATAAACGGATACAGTGCACTTACCAGTTCGTTTCAGCCAAACACCGCATTCGTATTTATTTCTTTAAAACCTTGGGAAGAACGTTCAGAAACGGCAAAGCAAGTGCTAGACAAATTAAATATGAAGCTTTCTACTCAGATTACCAATGCGACTGCATTTGCCTTTGGGCCGCCTGCGGTTCAAGGACTGGGAGCTTCAGCTGGATTTAGTATGATGTTACAAGATAGAGGAGGTAATTCACCTCAATATTTGGCACAGCAAACACAAGCATTTTTAGCTGCTGCTCAAAAACGTCCTGAAATAAAGAGGGTTTATAGCACTTATAATGCTGGAACGCCTCAAATTAAATTAGAGATTGACAACGACAAAGCAATGAAACTAGGTGTTCCTGTTTCGAAAGTCACTGAAGCTTTGGGGGCATTTTTAGGAGGAACCTATGTAAATGACTTTAATCGTTTTGGTCGTCAATATAAAGTCTATTTACAAGGAGAAGCTGTTGATAGGGTGAAACCTGAAAACTTAAATCTAATTTATGTAAAAAATAATAATGGAGATATGTTGCCAATTTCTACTTTAGTGACCGCAACAAAAGTTAATGGTCCTGAATTTACAAACCGTTTGAATCTTTTTCGTTCGGCAGAAATTGGCGGAGGTCCAGCAGAAGGTTACAGTTTCATAGAGGCCCAAAATGCTTTAGAGGAAGTTGCAAAAGAAACCCTACCGGCAGATATGAGTTATGACTTTATCAATCTATCGTATCAGATAAAACATTCACCAAGCGGAAGCTCGGTATTTCTAATGGCATTAATATTCGTGTTCTTAATTCTAGCAGCACAGTACGAAAGTTGGAAATTACCTTTTAGTGTATTACTTGGAGCACCACTGGCCGTTTTTGGAGCGTTTTTAGGTTTGTTTTTAGCTAGATTTACGAGCGACGCTTATGTGAATAATGTATTTGCCCAAATTGGATTGGTATTGCTTATTGGATTGGTGGCGAAAAATGCGATTCTTATTGTAGAATTCGCCAAAGAAGAGCACGAAAGGGGAACGCCTTTGTACCAAGCTGCGATGGTAGCTGCAAAGCTTCGTTTTCGTCCGATATTGATGACCGCTTTTGCATTTATTCTTGGAGTTGTCCCTTTGTTAACAGCCACTGGTGCAGGTTCTCAAGCGCGAATTGTGATGGGTATGGCGGTATTTTCAGGGATGTTAATTGCTACGGTTCTAGGTATATTAATTGTACCTGGTTTATACGTCGCTATTGAAAATATCGGAAAAAAGAAAGAATTGGTTTCAGATGAAGAAAATAATACGGATTCAAAAACAACAAATCATGAATAGTAAAATAAAAATAGTTGTTGTAATTCTTATACTTGCTATACTTCCGGTAGGATGTTTGGTAGGACCTAAATATAAAAAGCCTGAAAATCAAAATGCAGCTACTTTTCAAAACAGTGCGGCAAATGTAGATACTTTAGCCTCTGTAGTAAATGTTAAATGGTTTGATCTTTTTAATGATGATGTTCTGAAAGGACTTATCACCAAAGGATTAGCCAACAATTATGATATAAAAATCGCTCTAGCTCGAATAGATCGTACTCGGGCGGAATTAGGCTATACCAAAGCCGATTTATTACCAGCCATTGGATATAGAGCAACAGTAAATAGTAATGAAAAAGCATTTCCATTCTCCAATGCATCGGCAGCGCTTTCTTGGGAATTGGACTTTTGGGGCAAAATTCGACACGAAAACAGAGCCGTTCAAAATGAATTATTGGCAAGCGAAGAAGGTCGTAAAGTGATTCTGTCTAATTTGGTGAGCGATATTGCGGTAACGTATTTCCAACTTCGTGATTTTGACAATCGTTTGGTCATTTCTCAAAACACTTTAGAAACCAGACAAAAAGGATATGATATCATAAATCAAAGGTTTAAAGCAGGATACGTTTCAGAAGTGGATTTAATGCAAATCGAACAACAAGTAGCCATTGCCGAAGCTACTATTCCCGCAATTCAACGCCAAATCACCATTCTTGAAAACACCATTTCAATACTAATTGGTCAAGTTCCTGGACCTATCCAACGTGGTAAAACTAGTTCTGAACTTCAAGTGTCTAAAGATATACCTGTTTCAATCCCATCTATTTTATTAAGAAACAGACCCGATGTAAACAGAGCTGAAAAAGCCTATATGGCAGCTAATGAAAGAATTGGTGTGGCTCAAGCCTTGCGTTTTCCGTCTTTTAATATTGCAGCTTTAGCTGGTTTTTCTAACAGTTCTATAAGTTCTTTGTTTGATGGATCTTCTTATTTGCAAAACGCTAGTGCAGGTGTTGCAGGTCCAATTTTTAATTTTGGAAAAAATAAACGTAGAGTTGAGATTTACCGTCAAATTGCTGAAGAATCTAGACTTTCTTATCAAAAAACGTGTATAGTAGCTGTTGCTGAAGTAGAACAATCCTTGCAAAACGTGAAAACCTACAAAGAGGAATGGACAGCCCGAAACAGGCAAGTAGTTGCGGCCAGAAAAAACTTTGAACTCTCCAATGCCAGATATTATAACGGTTATGTTTCTTATTTGGAAGTCCTGGATATTCAACGTTCTTTATTTGAAGCCGAATTAAGTCTCTCGGAATTAACACAAAACCAACTGAGTTCTATGATTCAATTGTATAAATCCTTAGGAGGTGGATGGAATTAACCATCACTTTTTTTTAATTTAAAAAACCATTCTGATTTTAGGATGGTTTTTTTGTTTTTGGCAATCTCGGGATTTAATTAACAAAAGCTTATTTGAAATTATTATGCATAGTTCAATATAATTCACTAACTTTAAGTTCGTTATGATTGATTGATAGGTATTTATTTTAATATCACAAAGTATGAAAATTTCTCTTGAAAATAAAATACTTATAGGATTTATCGTCAACTTGGTTGTTGTCATTGCTTCGGGATGGATTTTTATCTCACGACTAGACAAACAAAGAAATAAAGAGATGGACACCATATTAGATTGGATTGAACTGTCTTTGTTCGGGCTTTCGATTGTCTTATTAGTTATTGTTTATTTCATTATTCAATCTCAATTAAAGGCCAAAAATATTTCTCAAAAACTACTTTCTGACAACAAACAGCTGCTTCAATCCATTATTGACAACACTTCAAACCCTATCTTTATTAAAGAAATTAATGGACAATATTTATTGATTAATAAACAATATGAGTCTTTATTTCACATCTCGAATGAAGAAATAATTGGTAAAACCGACTATGATTTCTTGACTAAAGAAGTTGCAGATGCCTATCGAAATTCTGATCTAGAGGTGGTAAAAGCACTACGGGAACTAAAAACTGAAGAGACTATTGAACAACCTGACGGCAGACATATTTACATTGCCGTTAAATTCCCATTGTATGATGCTGATGGAAGAGTTTATGCTATTGGAGGTATTTCAACTGATATCACCGAAAGAAAAAAAATGGAAGAATCTTTAAAGGAGGCTGTCAAATTCTTCAATATGTCATTTGACATTCTTACCGTAGCGAAAGACGAGCATTTTATCAAAATTAATCCTGCTCTGACAAAAACTCTTGGATATGACCAAGAGGATATGAACCGGATAAAATTTATGGATTTAATTCATCCCGATGATTCAAAAATTGCCAATGAAGTTTTGGCTAGTCATTTAAAAGGCAACCCTGTCGCTCATCTCAGGACACGTTTTCTTTGTAAAGACGGAACCCACAAATGGTTAGATTGGAATAGTAATATCGATATGAAACAAGGAGTGTTTTATTCTGTTGCGAGAGACGTAACGGAACTGGTTCAATTAGAAATGGAGAAGGAAATTGCGACTAATGAACTTTATCAGGACGAAGAAAAATTAAGATTGATAGTCGAAAATATTGGAGAGGGAATTATTGTGGCCAATGCCAATAAAAAAATAATTTTGGCTAATGATATGGCCAATACCCTTTTTGGAATCAAGGAAGATGATAAAATCTCATCTAACTTTGTCAATCATTTTGAAGTTTATTTCCCAGATCAAAAAACTGTTTTTCCTTCCCAAAACTTGCCTATGGAGCGTGCTTTTAATGGCGAAGCTACTGATGATATTGATGTGATGCTTTGGGATCCCAACAAACAGGAAAAGAAACGAGTTCTAATTAGTGGAAGACCCTTAGTAGATCAAAACAACAACGTAGTTGCAGCAGTTGTTACAATAAAGGATATCAGCAAATACAAACAATTAGAGGAAGAACTGAAGGAAACCGAATTAAAGTATCGTCAATTAATAGGCTATAAAACAGGCTCGAGTAAAGAATCTTAGTACATTTATTAAAAACAAAAACCACGCAATTTGCGTGGTTTTTGTTTTAATGCAATTGTAACATTAACAATATTCGTTAAAAGCGTCTTTCAAGTTATCTGCAATCAATTCAGCAGGACGACCTTCGATATGATGACGCTCAAGCATATGAACTAACTCACCATTTTTGAACAAGGCAATGCTTGGCGATGATGGAGGAAAAGGGAACATATGTTGTCTCGCTGCATCAACCGCCTCTTTGTCAACTCCTGCAAAAACCGTGATTAAATGATCTGGTTTTTTTGCGCCTTCTAAACTCATTGCTGCTCCTGGACGTGCATTTCTTGCAGCACAACCACATACTGAATTTACGACTACTAGTGTCGTTCCTTCTGCATTTATGGCAGCATCAACTGCTTCTGCGCTATGTAAATCTTGAAAACCTGCTCCTGTTAATTCAGCTTGCATTGGTAATACCATTTCTTGTGGATACATATTATTTTAGATTTTAGATTAATGATTTTAGATTGCAGATTTATCTACAAAGAAATCTTTGCAAAGATAAAGAGATTTCTAATTTGAAGAATGTTTCCAGTATAAAGTTTTGTTATAGTTTGATAGAAAGGCTTTGGGTTTAGAAAACATACTTTAAAAGAAATCTATTTTTTTACTTTTTCAAGAACCACAAGCAGTTCCTCAGCCTTTATAAAAGAATGTTTTTGAAATAATATTGAATAATCAGATCCTAAAATAGTAGTTGTTGGATAAATTAATTGCGAATTAATGGTACCAAGTGATATGGCAAGTTCGTGAAGTCCTGTGTTATTTCCGTTGGTTGAGAATTTGAATGTATGATTGTTGAAATGAATATCGTTTTTGCTTTCAGCATCCAATGAAATAAAATAAAAATCAGTATTTAAAATCGTGATAATTTCTGGATTTTTTAAAGTGGAATTCTCCATCATTTTGCAAAAATTACACCAAGAAGCATTGATAAAAACTACAAAAGGTTTGGGGGTTTCTTTAGCTAATTTTTCTGCTTCTTCAAATGTATACGTTTTCAATTGGGCAAAACTAGAAGGAATCGCCCAAAAGAAAATCAATAGAATGTAAACCAATTTTTTCATTTTAGTTAGTATGCTTTGATAGTAAATCTCAATTTTATTTGACACAGATTTTACAGATTAATTTGTGAAAATCCGTAAAATCTTTGTCAACATTTATATCCCATTTTCATTTAATATAAATTATAACGCAACCCAAAGAATCCTCTAATCCCTTGATTTGGACCATAAACATAAGAGGTATCAAATGTTAAGCCATAAGGGTTGTCAGGAGTTACCATTGCTTGTCCATTCGAATCATATTGAACATTTTTGTCAAAAGGATCTTCAGTTCGGGAAATTAAGAAAGGATTATTACGTTTAGGCGTAAAGTTAAGTAGATTTTTTATTCCCCCAAACAATTCAAAGTTTTTCCAGCCTGAATACGTAAATTGAATGTTTTGTAAACTGTACCAAGGCGAATCAGGATTTCTCGGATCGGTTTCGCTTAATAGTGGTAATTTCATCGGGCTGTACACATTTCCGGTGTAATCAATGGATAATTTAATTGGATTAATTTTATACGAAACGGTCCAAGTTCCTGTAAAATTTTCGGTCAATATTGGTCTTATTTTTACGCCATTTTCAACATTCAATACATCCATATATGTTGCTCCGATTATGAATTTTAATCCATTGGTAAAATTAAGGTCGGTATTGCAACTAATTCCTTGGCTTAAAGCATAGCCATCAATGTTGTTGTAAATGATTTTGTTGGGATCAGCTTCATAATTGGGAATTATTTTATTGCTAAAACGGGTATAAAATGCGGTGGTTTCGACTCCCAAAAACGTTCCATTATCGAAGTAGATTTTCTTGATGAAATTCAAATTAGCATTTACTGATTTTTCAGGATTTAGATTGTTTGCAATAACAACTTCTCTGGCACCAGTTAAAGCGGCGTGATCCTCTGTAAATAAGTTCACAACTCTAAATCCGGTTCCAGCGTTAAAACGAAAGATGTTATTGTCGTTGATTTTCCATTTATACGCCAATCGTGGAGTTAAAATAGTTCCGTGAATGGAATTGTAATCGTATCGCAATCCCAATAAAACTTTGTGTTTTTCGTTAAAATTAATTTCGTCTTGTACAAATATCCCTGGAAGCCAAGTTTTTTCTGGATTATTTGCGGTTAAAATTGCCGTTGCTGGCGTATTGTCATCATAGTGAGTGTATCGGGATGCAATTCCAGCCAATACATCGTTTTTCCCTATTTTCTTGTCCCAAGTGAGTTGTAGAAATCCAATTTTTTGATTGGCAATATAAGATGTTGTTCCGTAACGACTGTCTTGAAAATGAATATTTCCAGAAAAGGACAGCATTAGTTTTTCGGTGGTGGGCATTTGATAACTTCCTATAAGTTCACCCCGTTTTGTGTAAATACTTTCGCCGTAAATTTCATCACTGCCGCGGTATTTCTTCTCCCATCGTACATCGCCGCCCCAACGGTCTTCGTACATTCCGCGAACGGCAACCGAAAATAATCGGTTTTGATTTCGAGAAAAATTCCATTTATTAAAAACTGAAATTCTATTTTGTGCCGTTACATCTGTGAATCCATCTTTATCATTATCAATGGTTTGGTTGTAATTGAAATAATTGACTCCCAATAATGAAGTGGCTTTTTTGTTGATATTGAATTTCACTCCCAAATCGGTATTGGTTTCCAACCAAGAAGAGGTAAAAACATCTGCTGAAAATAGGGGAGCATTACTTGGATTTTTCGTTATAATATTGATTAAACCGCCCACGGCTTCGCTTCCGTACAAAGAGGAAGCAGGTCCTTTCACTATTTCGATTCTTTCTACCAATGAATTCGGAATTCCAGACAAACCATAAACAGTAGATAAGCTACTGACAATTGGCATTCCATCAATCATCACCGAAGTATA
>CALPPA020000013.1 GCA_943325355.2 Klebsiella pneumoniae
AGCGTGATAATGGTTGCCAAAACAATCAACACGTTTTCTATGCTAAAAACTACTGGATAAGCCAGTGTTGGCGTAATCATCACCAATTCATAATGTTGTTGCAATAACACAATAGCAATTCCTAAAGTCAATCCAATAATTCCACCAAAAACACTCAATAATGTTCCTTGCAGTAGGAATATTTTGCGCAAATCTTTGATTTCGGTTCCCAAATTTAAAAGTGTTTTCAGGTTTGCTTTCTTGTCTAGAATCATCATAATTAGTGCGCCAATCAAGTTGAAAAGAGCAATGATAATAACCAAAGTAAAAATCAAATAAACCGCAAGATTTTCGGTATTCAACATTTTATACAAAGATTCGTTGAGTTGAGCTCTATTTTTTAAGTTGATTTTATTGTTGAAAATGGTTTTAAGTTTGCTAACGATTGCATTTTCATCGGCATCTTTTTTCATTTTGACTTCAATTCCCGAAATTTGATTGGGTTTGTATTCTAGTAATTCTTGGGCTAAACCTAAATCGGCAAAAACATATTTAGAATCCAAGTCTTCGCTGATGGCATAAATCCCAACTGGAAACACTTCCATTTCATTAAAAGCTTCGGCAGGATTTTCTATAGCCCCTTTTCCTGGTTTTGGAACTAAAATTGCTAACGAGTTGTTGAAATCGAGCAATCCCAACGAAAATTTTTGAGCAATTCCATAACCCACGACCACTTCATCGGTATTTGGGTTTAGCCAAATACCGTTGTAAAGTGTTTTTTTAATTTCATTTACCTTATTAAAATTCGAATCGATGCCTTTTAAATAAGTAACTTCTTGTTTTCCGTTAAAAGTAAATAAAACACGCTCTTCTAGTATTTTGGTATACGAAGCTACTCCTTCGATTTCCTTAATTTTGTTTTCTTGGATAGGTGAAACAAAAAAGGATTTTCCTAAAGCACTGGTAATTTTTATATCCGGATCAATATTATTGGAAAAAGAAAGGCTGAACACTTTCAGCCCGCTAAAAACTGATAAAACCACAAACAAAGCCATTGCGCCAACAATTATTCCCATACTGGCAATGCGATTTATTATATTAATAGCGTTGTTTTTGCTGTTGCTAAAAATATAACGTTTGGCTATGTAAAGAGGAAAATTCAAATTTTATTGAAATCTACGTTTGTCTAAAAGATCACGGTTTTCTATAGGATTTTCTTTGGAGGACAAAGCACTGTCAATTTTTTCGATGTAGTCTAATGAATCATCTATAAAGAATACTAAATTGGGAACTTTTCGCAATTGTAAGCGCACTCTTTGAGATAAATCGTGCTTGATTAATTTAGAATTTGTTTTTATTGCTACCAATGTTTCCTTGGCTTTTTCTTGAGGGAAAATGCTTAAATGTATTGTCGCTACTGATAAATCTGTAGTTACAACAACTTTGGATACTGAAATTATCAAATTTGTAACTCCATTTTTTCTCACTTCACCTTGTAGGATGTCTACCAAATCTTTTTGGATAACTCCTCCTATTTTTTTCTGTCTATTTGTTTCCATTGTGCAAAAATACAATTTTTTTACAGCCACAAAGACGCAAAGCCACAAAGTTTAGATTTAAATCTTTGAAGGCATTAATTTTGAACCTTAAAATTTATTTATATTTACATAAAATTCGAACCTCATTATTTCAGCCGCAAAATAGTAAACAATGAAAAAAATTGAACACCTAGGAATTGCAGTCAATAATTTAGAAGAGTCTTCGCTACTTTACGAAAAACTCTTTGGTTCACCAGCATACAAACTAGAAGAGGTTGCTAGTGAAGGAGTTAAAACCGCTTTTTTTATGAGTGGCCCTAATAAAATTGAACTCCTTGAAGCTACCAACCCAGAAAGTCCTATTGCTAAATTTATTGCCAAAAAAGGGGAGGGGATTCATCACATTGCTTTTGATGTTGAAGATATTCAGCTTGAAATTGCCCGTTTAAAAAATGAAGGATTTGTCATTCTGAATGAAGTTCCAAAAAAAGGAGCTGATAATAAGTTAGTTGTGTTTTTACATCCAAAAAGCACTAATGGTGTTTTGATAGAATTGTGTCAAGAGATTCGATAAATTTAGTATGGTTTTGCATAGACAAAGGAATCTAGAAATCAGTTAATTCTGTTTCGAGGATTGCATTAAAGAGTTGAAAAAAAAATCTATTTCAAAAATAGTCGCAACAAATATAAAACAGTATTTATTTCAAAGATGCAATATTGGTCCGATAGCTCTTTCGGTTAGGGCAACTGACTACTATCAGATTCTTGTTATTCAAACATATTTTATTTACAAGAACATTTCCTAAAACATTCAAATTTGTGTACATACTATTTGCATGCTGCATAATGGGTTAAACATTATTTTATTTTTGAACAAATCTAGTATTTTAAAAAACACTAATTCTAACTATGTTTTACGATTCAATTATCTTATTATTTTTTGAGTAGCATTTCTGAAATTATTATTTGTTTTGTATTTCCATCAATATTTTCAAATGTTCTTGTATTCGAATGATTCTGTTACTTTTTCAGAAAGCCAGTTTCTTAAGGTGACTATGTTTAATTTTATGCTCATATTTTTTATTTTTAATAAGGCCCTTTTGCTTATAAATATCTTCTTTATTAAATTTTGCCAATTGAATATTGAACAACGTATTCATCAGTTACTCCAAATATTTTCTTTCCATTTCTTTCCAATTTAATTTGATTATAATTACTAATTCTATCATAAACTGAATCACTAACTTCTAACATATAAATATCTTTATTCCAATCAAATTCATATTTTTCTTCACTATTAAAAATAGCGGAGAGCTGTGGAGATTTTAATTTATCAGAAACCCCTTTGTTATTTAAGAAAAAACCACCTTTTTTATTTAAACTATCAATAACTTTTGGTATAGTTTGATTTGTCTTTAAGGTTATAATACAAAATAATTGGTTGGATGTTCCATAAAAAAAATTAAGAATAATTCCTTTTTTTTTTGCCTTATTTTGGATACAATCCCAAATGGTTTGTTCAATTCCTGTTAAGTCATTTGCTGAAGTTTTCTTTTCTTTACTGCAGAATAAATGAATATTAATACTTAAATGTGGCATAGTTTGAGGTTTTAATGTCTAATTATTTTAATTTGATTATTTTTTTAACTTAATAGATATACTAGATATGCCAATTTGCCATTTAATCATAACTTCGAATTTTATCATCTTCAAATAATGACAATGTCTGTGTTTTATCTCCACTGATTCCTTTTGCTATTATTATTTTTGAAATCATAAGTTATTCTTTGGTTAGTTTGTTTTTCATTTATTTTATGTTTAAGTTGATAATAATCGTTACTAAAAAATAATAAATTTTATGTTTTTTTTAATATCAATTTCAAAACTAAATAAGGTATTTTGAATAAGTTTACGTTTTTCCTCATTTGGGTAAAATAATTTTTAAATTGTTCATATTAGGGAGGGATATTGAACTTGAAAATCTCACTAGGGGGTTTTTGTAAGAAGGACTCTTCGATACCACGTAAGCACCAAAATAATTAAAGTGGTTAAATTTTCTGGAAAACAATATTTTAAATGATTGCTAGAAAGCACCCCAAATTACTAACATGTAACTATATATAACCTTTGGGTGTAATTATCACAGCCGTCTGTTCGGTTTTTTGTGCAGTATCCCGATAGTTATCGGGACGGAACAAAAAATGTATTGAGAACCGTTTTTTAATAAAATTTTTCTAGTTCTAGAAACAATTTTCTATCGAAAATCGAACAGACGAAAAATTATTATCATAAACTAATTACCTACAACGGGTTTAAAGCACTAATTTAGAAATGGTTTTGAATGTTTGAAAATGTGTTTTAATAGTTTAAATGACATTGGAATTTATCAATAGAAAGTTATCCAAATTATAAAAATCATAAGGAATACAAAGGAAGTTTCAAATTTATTTGCATCAAATGTAAAATTGTAGTAATTTCGCAACCTCAATAACGGTCCTATAGCTCATTCGGTTAGAGCAACTGACTCATAATCAGTAGGTGCTTGGTTCGATTCCAAGTGGGACCACTATAAATCCCACAAAAAAATTATTTTGTGGGATTTTTTTTGTAATGTAAAGTTAAAATGTATTTTATCGATAAAATATGCACTTTAATCGATATGCATATTGGAGTGTGACAAATAAATATGTAACTTTACGAACAATAATTAGTACTAATAAGAGTTACCTAATAAATTAGTTACTTAGACCGATTTACAAAATAAGTATGAAGACTATGGCAAGAAGGTTTTTTATTGCAATTATATACCTCTTTGGTGTTACAATTGCATTTGCAGGTCCTCATCCTCCTTCTCCTGGATTTAAAAAACCTCCTCCTCCTCCTGGATTACCTATCAATGAAGATATTTTTTTTGTATTTATAATTGCACTTTTGTATGGATTATTTGTCATTTTTAGATATAAAATAAAATTTACATTAAACTCAAAATTTCCTTTTTAAGAGCGTCGTATTCACCTTGTAAAATCAATCCGTTGTCAAGAAGTTTCTTGTAGTTTTGAAGTTTTGTAAAAAGTTCGTCTTGAGTTAATTCGTTTGACAATTTTTCTGTTGAAGTCGCTGTATTTTCAGCAATCGATTCTGCATAATTGGAAACCACTGGCATTATTTCAGCATAATTTACTACTTCTTCTGTTTCAATTTCTTCTATATCTTCTTGAATATATTCTGGAACTTGAATATTCGCTTCTTCTGCAACAACAGGATTTTTCAAAAGATCCAATTGTTCTTTGGCATAAGTAGAAATCTTTCTAGCTTGAATTTTTGGAATGTAATCAATAGAAACCTGTAACTGTGTTTTAGTTGAAAACGAAAATTCGGAACCCAAAATATTTTCTTTCATAAAAGTTCCTTCCACTTCGTCCCAAGTAAAATCAGTAAAATTCATCGAAAGTCCCATATTCTTGGGCTGACAAATGATGATTCGTTTGTTAGTCACAACAATACTATCAGGAAAAACAGTTATAGCCGGTTTTTTTTGAACCGCGATGTATCCTATTTCTTCATTTTTCATCAATAAATTATTCAATTTTGAAGTGATTTTTTCAATGGCTTTTGGGTCTTGTTCTTCGTTTAGAAATTTTTTAAGATTATCAATCATAATATACTAATTTGAATGTGTTCAGAAATGTTTTGCAAAAGTAATGCCTAATTTTGTACTTCTGCATACATTTTTTTCAAAAATGATTCGATCAAATTAATTAATCCATTTTAAGAATCTCGCATTGAATTTTTTTAGTTAAACTTTTGAAAATCAATTCATAGGAATCATCTATTAATTCTTTTACTAATTTATCGGGAACTTCATTATTTATGACAACGGTATTCCAATGTGTTTTGCTCATATGAAACGCCGGTTTGACATCGCTATATTGAGCCCGTAATTCTTGAGCATAATCAGGATTACATTTCAAATTGACTGATGGTTCGCCCTTTTCCCATTGATTTAAAGAAGAAAGAGCAAACATTTTTCCGCCAACCTTGAACACCAAAGTGTCTTTATCAAAAGGAAAGTGTTCTGTGACACCTTTCTTTGACAGACAATATTCGTAGAAGGTTTCTAGGTTCATTTTTAAAATTATTTTGAGTTTATAAAAAACAAATCACTGGCAATTCCATCCGTCAAGAATTTCCCTTTTTTAGTGGTTCGTAAAATCTTCTCGATACGATTCCGCCCAAAAGCGAAATCACTCGAAGTGACGATTTCGATTACGTTACTTTTAATGTGTTTTTCTGCTTGTATGTAGAGATAATCCAAATATTCACTTCCAAATTCGGCTAGAATTCTATCCAAAGAAACTCCCCAAATTGTTCGTAAACCCGTCATTATATATTCGTTATAACGGTCGGTTTTCGATAATATTTCAGTTTCATTAGGTAATTTATTTTCTTCCAACGATTTCAAATAAATAGTATTATTAGAAACATTCCAACTCCTAGAAATTCCGTCATAACTATGTGCCGAAGGACCAATTCCAATGTATTTTTTTCCTAACCAATAGGCTGAATTATTCTTCGAAAAATAATTCTCTTTTCCGAAATTCGACAATTCATAATGAATAAAACCATTAGCTTCGAGCGTCTCGACAAGAATTGTAAAATGTTCTTGCGCTAAATCATCGTTTGGTTTTGCAATTTTTCCGGTTTGAATAAGTTTGTTCAAAGCTGTTTTAGGTTCGACTGTTAAAGCATAACTTGAAATGTGCGGAACACCAAAAGATAAAGCGGTTTCTATATTCTGTTTCCACTTTTCGTCGCTCATTTGCTTCGCCTGTTCGCCATTCTGGCTCGGGTCCGGTATTCCGTATATTAAATCGAGTGAAATATTATCAAAATATTTTGTAGCTTCTTTGAGACATTTTCTAGCTTCCACCGAATTGTGGGCACGATTCATCATCGCTAAATCGTCTTCAAAAAAAGATTGAACCCCAATACTTAGCCGGTTAATTGGACTGTTTGATAATTCCATAATTCGTTCTTTGGATAAATCATCAGGATTGGCTTCAAGAGTGATTTCTGGATTTTCAGAAACAGAGTAATTTTCATAAACCGCATCAATCAAAAATTGTATTTCGGTAGTTGTCAAAACACTTGGAGTTCCTCCACCTAAATAAATGGTTTCTATAATCTCATCTTTAAACTCACTTTTGCGCATTCGAATTTCTTTGGCCAAAGCAATAACCATCTCGTCTTTCTTCTTCATCGAAGTTGAAAAATGAAAGTCGCAATAATGGCAAGCCTGCTTGCAAAAAGGGATATGGATGTAGATTCCGCTCATAAATTAGTAGTCAATAATCAGTGGTCAGTGGTCAGTTCTACAAACTGAATACTGAACACCGATCACTTTTTTATTCGTTCTTCGTTCTGTTTTACAAAAGCATCCCAACCCGTATAACTTTTATCGCCAACTACTTTTCCTGAATTGAAAAAATGACAAACAGCCGCTGCTAATCCATCCGTTGAATCAAGATTTTTGGGTAATTCTTTCAATCCTAAAAGTTGTTGGAGCATTTTAGCAACTTGTTCTTTGCTGGCGTTTCCGTTTCCGGTAATGGCCATTTTTATTTTTTTGGGTTCGTATTCGGTGATGGGAATATCTCTCGAAAGTCCCGCTGCCATTGCCACGCCTTGCGCTCTTCCGAGTTTTAGCATTGATTGTACATTTTTGCCAAAGAAAGGGGCTTCAATCGCAATTTCGTCAGGATTGTGGGTATCAATTAACTCGATGGTGCGTTCGAAAATGATTTTCAGTTTTTGGTAGTGATTGTCGTATTTGGACAATTGCAATTCGTTGAGTTGAATAAAATGCATATTTTTTCCAACTACTTTTATCAAACCAAAACCCATAATGGTAGTTCCTGGGTCAATTCCTAATATGATGCGTTCGTTTGCCAATTTTAATTTGTTATTTTGCAACAATGATTTCAATAACCCACAAAGCTAAACAATTCCTTATACTTCTAATCAAACTTTTGATTGTTGGTGGTTCGTTTTATTTTATTTATAATCAGTTAGTCAATAACGACAAACTGGATTGGGAGAAATTCATTATTCTTTTCAAAAAAAATCAATCCGTTGCCGGAATCAGTTTTATCCTGTTGTTGAGTGTTTTGAATCGATTTTTCGAAATTTTGAAATGGCAGAATTTGGTTTCTTATCTTCATAAAATCTCTTTACCCGAAGCTACTAAACAAGTTCTTGGCGCACTGACCGCAGGATTATTTACCCCGAACGGCGTGGGTGAATATGCTGGAAAAGCATTGTTTTTTGAAAAATTGAAAACCAAAAAAGTCATCTTTTTGAATCTGATTTGCAATGGAATCCAAATGATTTTGTCGGTTTTTTTTGGCACAATTGGGTTATGGGTTTTAGGTTATGGGTTTTGGGTTTCCGTTATTGGTAGTTCGGGATTTGCCATTTGGCTTTTATTTTTTGGATTAAAAAAATTCAAAATCAAAGGCTATTCCATCGAAATGCTTATTCACAAGATTAATGAAATTCCAAAGTCAATTCATCAGAAAAATATCTTTTTAGCCGTTTGCCGATACTTGGTTTTTTCGCATCAATATTATTTTTTGTTCTTGGCTTTTGATGTTGATTTGCCTTATTTTACAATGATGGCAACTATTGCCAGCGTTTACTTTTTGGCATCCTCATTGCCTACATTCCAGTTCTTGGACTTTGCCGTAAAAGGGAGTGTTGCTGTTTATTTCTTTGGAATTATTGGTGTAAATGAATGGATTGTAGTTTTCATTTCAACCTTGATGTGGTTTTTGAACGTGGTTTTACCTGTTATTATTGGCAGTTATTATGTTATGAATTTCAAAACTAAAATAGCACAATGATTCTTGTTTTATACATAACCATCATAATCTATTGCCTAGCAATAGTTGCTCTTATTTATGGATTTACGAAAATCAAATCCTTTGATTATCTTGGGCTAAAGCCAAAAACCAAATTCTCGATTGTAGTTCCTTTTCGGAATGAAGCCGAAAATCTGCCAATCCTTTTAGATAGTTTTTCTAAATTGAATTATCCGAATGATTTGTTTGAAGTTATTCTGGTTGATGATGATTCTGAAGAAGTGTTCAGTGTTCAGAGTTCAGAGTTCAGTGTTCAAATAATAAATAACATTCGAGTTTCGAATTCGCCCAAGAAAGATGCGATTTCAACAGCAATTCAAACCTTAAAAAACGATTGGATTATCACGACTGATGCGGATTGCGTAGTAAATACAAACTGGCTATTAGCATTAGATAATTACATTCAACTGAATTCTGAAGTTTCTATGATTGCAGGTGCTGTAAAATATAATTGTGAGAATTCGTTTTTGCATCATTTCCAGCAATTGGATTTGGCTAGTTTACAAGGAGCAACTATTGGAAGTTTTGGCTTGAGAAAAGGTTTTATGTGCAATGGTGCTAACTTTGCTTACACCAAATCGTTTTTTGAAAAACTAAATGGCTTCGAAGGAAATGACAGAATTGCAAGTGGCGACGATGTTTTTTTATTGCAAAAAGCGATGATCTCCCGAAGTTTCGGAACTGAAAACGTTCATTATTTAAAATCTGAAAATACTATTGTAATCACAAAACCTTTGAATGATTGGAAATCTTTGTTTTATCAAAGAGTACGCTGGGCTTCAAAAACTAGCTCCTATCAGAGTAATTTTGGAAAAGGATTGGGATTGATTGTTTTTGGAGGAAATTTGGTTTGGGTGTTGGGTGTTGGGTGTTGGGTGTCGGGTCATATTCCTTTTCAAGATTTAGTTTTGTTGACTCTTTTGAAGTTTGTAGTTGATTCGATTCTGATTTATAAAGCAAATTATTTCTTGACCAAAAAGAGGATGTATTATTTGATTTTAGGAAGTTTGTTATATCCTTTTTTTAGCGTGAGCGTGGCTTTGTACTCCTTGTTTGGAAAATACGAATGGAAAGGGAGACGATTTTAAATTGCAAAATCACTAGCCCAGATTGCTTCGCCAGTTCGCTTCGCTCGTGTGTAGTGGAAATCCTTTTTATTTTTCTTTTAAAAATAAAAAGATTGCAACGGGTAGCTGGAAAAAGCTCCTCAAAAAACTACTCAACTTTTAGAATAACGGGAAGAATAAACTGGGTTTTCACCGGGATTCCTCTTTTAATTGCAGGATTTATTTTTGGGAAACCGACCAAACGAGCTTTGAGAATGCTATCGATTTTTACGGTATCATAAGCAACAGAATCTTTAGGGAATAATGGCTCAAATATAATTCTTGAATTTGGAAAAACCGTAACTTTCACTTCTATCGTATCCAATTCAGGATATAGTACTGAAAGTGTGTCAATGCTTAATTTATGCTGGATTAGCTGCGTCATATATTCAAAGAAACACTGTTGTCGCTCAGTTTTATTCTCGATTTTTTCGCATTCAGCAACTGATGGGAATTCGTCGACTTCTTTCCAATTGATGGATTTTAATTCCTTTTGCAACAATTCTTTTTCTGATGGCACTTGTTTTTCGAAGTACTGGCAGGAATTAAAAAGTAGTGGCAAAAAAAGTATTATTAGAAAAATTTTCCTCATATTCGTTTACGAAAGAAATGCTGTTTTATTTTTGTTTAAAAGTACTACTTTAATTTTCAAAAATACTAAAAAATACTTTATGGATTCGTTGCTGCTGATTATTGGTTTTGTACTTATGCTTTTAGGTATTTTTGGAAGTTTTATGCCCGTTTTGCCTGGTCCAAGTTTAAGTTGGATTGGAATAGCATTGTTATATTTCACGAATGCAGTTCCTGCAAATTATTGGATTCTGGGAATTACTTTCTTTATTACTGTGTTGATTTCAATACTGGATTATTTGATTCCGAGTAAAGGAACCAAGAAGTTTGGCGGGAGTTCATACGGGATTTGGGGGACGAATATCGGTTTGATTTTGGGGATTTTTGCGCCAATTCCTTTCGGATTCATCATTGGGCCTTTTGTTGGTGCTTTAATTGGAGAACTTCTTTATGACAATAAAGATCACGGCCGTGCTTTTAAGGCTGCAACGGGTTCATTTCGGGGTTTTCTGGCTGGCATTTTTATGAAGTTTGTAGTTTGTATGATGTATTTTGGATTGTATATTTGGATTGTTTGGGAGAATAAATCTGGATTATTTTAAAACACAAACACTCTTAAATCAAAAAAGCTATCCACAATAAAGTGGAAAGCTTTTCATTGGTCTAACTACTAAACCGTGCTACGAGTTACAAAGTCGTAGCGAAAACAACACAACTATTTTAGATGCTTTTATGGGGCAAAAAAGCGATTCATCTCTGAATCGCTTCTCCCCAATTTTAGCGGTCTGGACGGGACTCGAACCCGCGACCCCATGCGTGACAGGCATGTATTCTAACCAACTGAACTACCAAACCTCTGCTTAATTGCGGTTGCAAATATACTATAGAATTTTGTTTCTACAAGTGTTTCTGCCAAAAACATTTAATAAAATTTCAGTGGATTACCCAAAGTTGTGTTTCTCAACTAAATATGTAGTCAATACTTTTTCAAAATCATCCTTCACGCTAACAGGAACGTACTTAATTTTGTTTTGCGCACAACTTAACGCCAGCTTTTTAAAGTAACTATTTACTCCCTTTTCATATTCAATTTTTACATTATCTGCAAAAACGGTTACTTCCTCACTGGTTTCTATGTCTATAAATTTTCTCGGAGCATTGTCAAAATCAAAATTCAACTCTGTTTTGCTGTCGATGACATGAAATAAAATAACTTTATGCTTGTTGTGTTTCAAATGTTGTAAGGCTGTAAACAGCGCTTCTTCATTGCCTGTTTGAAACATGTCTGTAAATAAAATTATCATCGAACGACGGTGAATTTTTTCGGCTATTTGGTGCAAAAATTTAATTGTGTCGGTACTTTTTTGAACTTTGGGTTTTTCCAATAGATTTTCGAGAGCATTCAAAATCATTCTATGGTGGCGATCACTTCCTTTCTCGGGTGAATAATATTCATAAGTATCAGAAAATACGCTGAGCCCAATAGCATCTCGCTGTTTTTTTAGAAGATTCATCAAAACGGCTGAAGCCAAAACAGAAAATCCAATCTTGTTTTGAAAAAATTTTTCGGTGTTGTCCAGTTTTGGATAATGCATCGACGACGAATTATCGATGATGATATGGCAACGCAGGTTGGTGTCTTCTTCAAATTTTTTGGTATACAATCTATCGGTTTTGGCAAACAATTTCCAATCGATATGTTTGGTACTTTCGCCAGCATTATAGACTTTGTGCTCTGCAAATTCAGCCGAAAAACCGTGAAAAGGACTTTTGTGCATTCCTGAAATAAAGCCTTCCACAATTTGGTTAGCCAGCAATTCAAGATGCTGGAAACTGGAAATTTTCTCTATTTGGGATTCAATCTTCATATACCAAATGTATTAAAAAATTAATAGATTATAAATAAAAAAGGCTTGACTTTCGCCAAACCTTTCCAGTATAATATGTTGAGATTGCTTTTCCCGATAGCTATCGGGATTGCAATGACAGATTACAACAAAGCGTCTAAACTATCTGCGTAAGTTTGTTTAGGAGCCACTCCCACTTGTTTTCCTACTACTTCTCCGTTGTGAAAAACCAATACTGTTGGAATATTTCTTACTCCGTATTTTGCAGCAAATTCTTGGTTTGCGTCAACATCTACTTTACCTACTACTACTTTCCCAGCGTATTCTTCACTGATTTGGTCAATAATTGGTCCAACCATTCTACAAGGTCCACACCAAGCTGCCCAAAAATCTACCATTACTGGTTTGTCTGATTTTAAAACTACTTCTTCAAAAGTAGCATCTGTTATTGCTAATGCCATAATATTTTTGTTTAAAGTTTAAAGTCCGAACGCTAAAAGTCACAAACTTGGATACAAAGGTAAAGAAACATTTGAGTATAGAAGTGTAACTTGTATTACATTTAGTTATTTTTAAATTGTTATAATTTATCAATTCAGTTTAAAGTTAATTTGCATCTTCTCTAATTCCGTTAATAATTCATTCGAAATCTTTATTTTCAATTTCCTACTTGGCATCGAAATTCGGGTGATTACTTTTGTTTCCTCGACTTCTGAAATCATTTCAATAGCAACAGAATCCTCTTCTTCGGAAATTTCTTCAGTAAAAATGGCTGTCTCATCGGATATTTCATCATCAAATAAAGCTGTTTCCATTTTTTCTTCTGATTTTATAATTTCAGGAGGGATTTCTCTAGATACTTCCTGATATTTTTTAATCTTTTCGAGCTCCATAATTTCAAAAGCGACCGTATTATCCCCTTTGTTGGCCTGAAAAATTGCATTTAATTTTGAAATAAAATCGGTATTCAAATCTTTTACATCCAATAAAATATTTAATTTTTTAGCAAAATTTTCAAATACATCTTGCAACATTTTAAATTCTGAAAATTGTAATCTTGGATCTCCTTTTTTCCCGGTATCTCGATCGACCCAACCTTCTTTCACCACTATTTTGATGTAGGTAAAGCTATTTGGAATCAGATAATGTCGATTTTTTAAATACTCTTCTCCAAAGATTTTAAACTCATAACTTTCGTCATATCCTTCGAGGTTAAATAATGCCCAGCCTTTTCCGTTTTTTGCAATTCGGTGTTGAACATTGCTGATTATTCCACCAAAAGTCAGGTTTTTATTCACGTGCTGATTCAAATCTTTGAGTGATTCTAGCTTCGAATTACAGAAATATTTCATCTCAAATCTAAAATCATCCAGCGGATGTCCTGAAATATAAATCCCGACCACTTCTTTCTCTTTGGCGAGTTTTTCCATCGTTGTCCAGTCCTCGCAAGGAGGCACAATGGGTTCGGCAATTTGAACATCGCTGCTTTCACCAAATAAACTTACCTGAGATGAATTTTCGTTTTCCTGAAACTTGGCACCATACCGAATGGCTTTTTCGTAAAACGTAATTCCATCACCATCATCGTGAAAATATTGCGCACGAGTTACACCTGTAAAAGAATCAAAACCGCCCGCCAAAGCCAGATTTTCGAGTGCTTTTTTATTCGCCGCACGCAAATCGATGCGTTTGGTCAAATCAAAAATGGACTTGTATTTTCCTGTTTTTCTATTTTCGACAATTGTTTCCACAGCTGACATTCCTACACCTTTTACTGCCCCAATACCAAAACGAACAGCATAATCGTCGTTTACGGTAAATTTATAAAATGACTCATTCACGTCTGGACCTAAAACTTTCAATCCCATTCGTTTGCATTCTTCCATAAAAAAGGAAACTTGCTTAATGTCACTCATATTATTGGATAAAACCGCTGCCATATATTCGGCTGGGTAATTTGCTTTTAAATAAGCCGTTTGGTAAGCAATCCAAGCATAGCAAGTAGAGTGCGATTTGTTGAAAGCGTATTCTGCAAAGGCTTCCCAATCTTTCCAGATTTTCTCCAATTTATCTTCGGCGTGCCCTTTTGCAGCAGCCTGACTGATAAATTTGGGCTTCATTTTATCCAAAACATCTTTTTGTTTTTTCCCCATCGCTTTTCGCAAAACGTCGGCATCACCTTTGGAAAAATCCGCCAGTTTTTGAGACAAAAGCATTACTTGTTCTTGGTAAACGGTGATTCCGTAGGTATCTTTTAACAATTCTTCGCAAACATCGAGATCATAAACAATGTCTTCCTCTCCGTTTTTTCGCTTGACAAAACTTGGAATATAAGCAATTGGCCCCGGACGATACAAAGCATTCATTGCAATTAAATCCGGAAAAACAGTAGGCTTGAGTTCTTTAAGATATTTCTGCATTCCCGGTGATTCGTATTGAAAAATACCAACAGTTTCCCCACGTTGAAAAAGTTCGTAGGTTTTAACGTCATCAATAGGGAATTCATCTGGATTGAGATCTATCCCCGTTCTGTATTTTACTAATTTAACGGTGTCTTTTATTAAAGTTAGGGTTTTCAAACCCAAGAAATCCATCTTCAATAATCCGGCGCTTTCCACGACCGAGTTATCAAATTGCGTCACGTACAAATCCGAATCTTTCGCTGTAGCCACAGGAACAAAATCGGTAATATCACTTGGTGTAATAATCACTCCGCAAGCGTGAATACCTGTGTTTCTAAGGTTTCCTTCTAGAACTTTTGCCTGTTGAATGGTTTCGCCGCTCAGGTCATCTTCTTTTGAAATCCCAATTAATTCCTTAATTTTTTCAAAATCTTCAGGACGTAAAATTTTCTTTATATCGCCTTCGGCATCTTTCAAAAACCGGGA
>CALPPA020000014.1 GCA_943325355.2 Klebsiella pneumoniae
ATTAACGGAATTACAGCTATCGTTTTAATTGCTGGAGTATTGGCTATTAAAAATGGTAACAGAATACTTCACAAACGTTTGATGACAATGGCAATTGCACTTTCAGTAGTTTTTTTGGTGATGTATGTCGCTTATCATATGACAACAGATTCGACCAAATTTGGAGGAGAGGGTACGATTAAATTAGTTTATTTTTTTATTTTAATATCTCACATAATTTTGTCTATTGCAGTTATTCCTTTGGTTTTGATAACTTATGTTCGAGCTTTGGCAGAACGATTTGACAGGCATAAAAAAATTGCTAGAATTACATTCCCAATTTGGTTATATGTCGCTGTTACAGGAGTTGTAGTTTATTTAATGATTTCGCCTTATTATGTTTAGTAGAGAATATAGAGTAAAGAATAAAAAGAAAAGAGGCAGTAGACAAAGAGTATATTTCTATATTCTATTTTCTATATTCTATTCTCTTTCTGCAAACGCGCAATGTGCTATGTGTCGTGCGGCTTTAACGAGCGAGGGCAATGCCGTGAAAGCACAAGCTGTAAATGACGGCATCGTTTACCTTATGGTGATTCCATATGTCCTTGTTGTTGGAATTGGATATTATATTTACCGAATGAAAAAGAAGAAATCCAATTAATTCAAATCTGCAATCTGCAACCTGATTATTACTTCAATCCATCAACAGCTACTTTCACCGTTCCATTTACCTTTATAAAGGCAATAATCGCCTTGTTTGTTAATTGAATTTTCTGGAATTGTACATTGTCTATTTTTCCATTGACAAAAACACCTGGCATTGGAGAATAATTTTTTAGATAAGCTGCCATACTTTGTTTTCCTTCTTCTAAATTTGGAACGATAGAATAACGACAACTCTCCTGAATTTTTCTTAAGACCAATCCTTGTGCAAGCCAGTTGGCAGTTCGCATTAATTTATTTTTGGTGTCTAAGGCATAATCCAATTTGTCAAAGAACAACTCTTTTGTTTGTTCATTGTATTGCGGAAAACCTGTTAAATAAATCGTTCCGTTTACACTTCCTAAAACATCCAAAGCAATCACCATTTTGTCATTTTTATGCCAAATATCTACTTTTTGAACTTTTACTTTTTTGTTGCCAGAACCAAATTCCTGACCGGCAAAATTCTTGGTCATTATTTTTGAAGCTTCAGCAAAAGTAGAAACTGCTGCGATATTTGCCGTGATTTGGTTGGGAATTTTAGAAACAGGTTTTAGGATAATTTTTGACGCCTCAAATTTTGATTCCGGTTGTTTTCCAATCAAAGTGGTCATTGTACATTTCATTCCCATATCCATCAAAAAAGTATCGTTTTTGAGTACAGCATCAGTCGAATAAATTTCAACGGGAGTAATTTGGAGCCAACTTTCATAGGCTTCACTCATTTGAAAAGGTGTGCAAATTTTCTCTAATGCTGCTAGAACATTAGGTTTAAAATCCATTGATTTTTCGATAGCTGCATCAATACTCCTTTCTATTTTTGATCTAAAAATCTTAATAGCAGGAGTCATAAGATAGGTAACAGGAACATTTTTTCCAAAAACGACCATTGTTGGACTTTCATTCCAATCCAATGATTTTAGCTCAGTTTTAGTGTTGAGTTTCCAATTGGTTAAACCCACATCGCTTAGCAAAGTAACTACGCCATTCAAGTTAAATTCTTTAGTATTATACAATTCAACACCTAGTTTCTTTGTGCCAATCCTGTATTTGAATAAAACCTTGAGAGGTAAAATTGTTTTTATTTTTTGTCCTGCACTTTCTTTGTCATTTTCGATAGATATTGGAGCAAGTTTCCAAATTTTCATCTCTATATTATCGTCTTCGATATTGTTGTCTTCGTAAATCAATCCATTCAAAAGAGTGTTTGTTTGGTTTTCGACATCTTTTAATTTTACACTAATGGGTAAATTAATAAAAGAAGGAGAGGTTTCATAAACTAATGGGCTGGCATCATTGGGTTCTGGTTTTAATGCCGCTATTTTATTAGATGAAGCACAACTCGAAATCAGGAAAATAATTAGGAATACAAGTAGAATTGGAAAGTATTTCAGCATTTTAATTAGTTTGAGAAAGCAAAATTAATAAAACAAATATATATTTAAGCTTAGGCTGTAACATATTTAAAATTATTATGTCTTATACCAAAATAGAATCAAACTATTTCCGTTTTCTTGTTAAAATCACATTTGCAGCATTTCTAAATTTGTTTAAAATTATCTAAAATGATTGAAATTAAAGACTTACATAAATCGTACACCGTAGGAGGTTCTGAATTGCACGTATTAAAAGGAATCAATTTCAACATCAAAGAAGGGGAGTTGGTGGCCATTATGGGGTCCTCAGGTTCTGGAAAATCTACGTTACTGAATATTTTAGGCATTTTGGACGAAGCCGATTCTGGACTTTATACTTTAGATAATGTGCCCATCAAAAAATTAAATGAAACTATCGCTTCTCGATATAGAAATCAATTTTTGGGCTTTGTTTTCCAATCTTTTAATCTTATTAATTATAAAAGTGCCCTAGATAACGTAGCTTTACCATTGTATTATCAGGGGTTGAAGCGAAAAGAACGGAACGAAATTGCAATGCGATATTTAGAAAAAGTGGGTTTAGCATCACATTCACACCATCTACCTAATGAACTTTCTGGAGGACAAAAACAGCGTGTGGCGATTGCTAGGGCTTTAGCATCAAATCCCAAAGTATTATTGGCCGATGAGCCAACAGGAGCATTGGATACTTTGACTTCTTATGAAGTTATGGAATTGATACAAGGAATAAATGATGAAGGAAAAACCATCTTAATCGTAACTCACGAACCTGATATTGCCGCAATGTGCAAAAGAAATGTAGTCTTGAAAGACGGAATAATCATAGACGATAAATTGGTTGAACAAGTAAGAGCTTCATCGTATGTTTAATATTGAACGCTGGCAAGAAATATTTGAGGCTATTGCCAAAAATAAACTGAGAACCTTTCTCACAGGACTTTCTGTGGCTTCGGGTATTTTTATTTTGGTTATACTTTTGGGAGTTGGAAAAGGTTTGCAAAACGGAATTGAAAAACAATTTGAGCGTGATGCGGCTGGAATTATACAGGTATGGCCTGGAGCAACTACGAAGGCTTATAAAGGATTGAATCCTGGACGTGAAATTCAATTTAGAAATAGTGATTATGATATCACTGTGCAAAAATTTGGTGAGCAGTTTGAGAAAAATGGTGCGACTTATAATGCTTGGGGTGCTACCATTGTTTATGGAAAAGAATCTGGAAATTATCAATATCGTGGTGTAAATCCTGATTATATTGCCATTGCAAATGCAACAGTCGTAAAAGGTAGAAATATAAATATTAATGACTTGAATAACAAAGAAAAGGTAGTAGTTATTGGTCAAAAGGTTCAATTAGATTTATTCAAAGAAAAAAATCCTATTGGCGAAAAAATAGCAGTTAATAATATCAACTTTAAAGTGGTTGGTGTCTTTACTGATCCTGGTGGAGAACGACAAGAGGGAAGGGTTTTTATGCCATTATCAACAACGCAGCAGGTTTATGGTGCGGGTGATAAGATTAGTAATATGTTTTATACTTTAAAAAAGAAAGATAGTTATGAAGAGGCTGTAGCTGAATCTGAAAAATTCAGTAAAAATTTAGAAACGATTTTAAAAAGCAAAAACTTAGTAGATCCTGAAGATAAAAGCGCTATTGGTGTTGACAATTCAATAGTAGAGGCTAAAAAGTTTTATGATTTAAACCTTTATATCCGATTGTTCTTTTGGTGGGTGGGGATTTGTACTATCATTGCGGGAGTGGTTGGGGTCGGAAATATTATGATGATTATTGTAAAAGAAAGAACTAAGGAAATAGGTATTCGAAAAGCACTTGGAGCAACACCGGTTTCAATAATTGGAATGATTTTACATGAATCTATATTTATAACTGCAATTTCTGGATTTATGGGTCTTTTGACTGGGTTGGCATTACTTGAATTAGTTGGTCCCCAAGTTCAAAGTGAATATTTTAGAAACCCACAAGTAGATTTTAATGTAGCCATTTCAACCGTAATTGTTTTAGTTATTGCAGGAGCTTTGGCAGGATTTATTCCAGCCTATAGAGCAGCAAAAATTAAACCCATTGTAGCACTTAGAGACGAATAATTATGTTTGATAGAGAAAAGTGGAATGAAATTTTGGAGGCCTTAACTGCGAATACCTTCCGAACAGTATTAACCGCTTTTGGGGTGTTCTGGGGCATATTTATTTTGGTTATACTATTAGCAGCCTCAAACGGATTAGAGAACGGTGTTAAAAAAGGATTTGATGGAATCGCAACAAACACAATGTTTATGTGGACACAAGGCGTTTCAAAAGCATACAAAGGCTTGCCTAAAAACAGGCAATTCGAATTCAGAAACAATGATGTAGATGCCTTAAAACAAAAATTCCCCGATTTATTATATGTTTCTCCACGCAACCAATTGGGCGATTTTAACGGAGTTAGTAATGTAATACGAGGAACAAAAACGGGAGCTTACACCATTTATGGGGATTATCCAGAGTTAATCAAACAAGAGCAAATGGAAATCGTCAAAGGACGATTTGTCAATCAACAAGATATTCTATCGAGACGTAAAGTAACAATTATTGGAAATGGTGTTATTGCTGAATTGTATAAAACTACTGAGGAAGTTATAGGAACATACATTAAAATTAATGGTATAAATTTTATGGTGGTTGGCGTTTATAAATCCAAAGGGAATAACAATGGAAATGCTGAATCTGCTCAAAAAAATATTTTCATTCCATTTACTACATTTCAACAAGCTTTTAATTTTGGCGACAGGGTAGGTTGGATGGCACTTACTGCAAAAGATGAAGCCTCTATAACCGCTTTGAAGCCAGGTATTATGGCCTTTATGAAGGAAAGACACACCATTCATCCCGATGATGAAAGAGCGGTAGGTAATTTTGATTTGTATGAAGAATTTCAAAAAGTACAAGATTTGTTTTTGGTTCTTAAATTCATTGCTTATTTTGTGGGGACATTAGTTTTATTATCGGGCATTATCGGAATCTCAAATATTATGTTAATTGTTGTAAAAGAACGTACTAATGAAATCGGAATTCGAAGAGCCTTGGGGGCTACTCCAGGTGCTATTCGATCACAAATATTATTAGAAGCCATTTTTCTAACCATAATTGCAGGAATGTTTGGAATCGCTGTGGCAACAGGTCTTTTAGGAATACTAAATATGATCTTAGCAACAATGCCATCAGAAGGAATGATGTTCATCAATCCAAGTGTAGATTTAACAGTAGTTATTATAGCCTTGTTAATATTAGTAGGGTCTGGCTTATTAGCAGGTTTCATTCCTGCACAAACTGCCATCAATGTAAAACCTGTAGATGCCTTACGAACTGAATAAAAAATCAATCAAAATCAATAATAATCGACTAAACACAATAAAATGAAAAAAGGAATAACCATAAGCGTATTGATTCTAATCGCAGTAGTATTTTTCGGTGCTTTGTATTATTTGTATGCTAAGAATCAAGAATCACCCATCGTTTTTGAAACGGATAAAGTAGAGGTGAAAACGATAATAAAAAGTACACTTGCCACAGGAAATATTGTTCCAGACGAAGAAGTATTAATTAAACCTAATATTTCGGGGATTATCGAAGCTGTGTATATTAAAGCTGGCGAATCCGTAAAAGCAGGTGATATGATTGCCAAAATAAAAGTTGTTGCCAATGTTTCTAGTTTAAATAACACACAAAATCAGGTGCAAACCGCTAAAATTGATTTAGATAATCAGGAGAGGCTATTCCAAAGACAAAAGACTTTGTTTGATAAAGGAGTGATTTCTGCCAATGATTTTGATGCTGCTCAGGTGGCTTACAAACAAGCAAAACAGAATTATGCTGCCGCCAAAAAAAGTAACGATATCGTAAAAACGGGAACTACTTCTGGAATGGGGAATTATGCAAATACTTTAATACGCTCTACGGTAAACGGAATGGTTCTAGATGTTCCAGTAAAAGTTGGAAATCAAGTTATAGAAAGTAATAATTTTAACGAAGGAACTACTATTGCGAGTGTCGCCGATATTGGAAAAATGATATTTGTGGGTAAAGTAGATGAGTCCGAAGTTGGGAAAATCAAACTGAATATGCCTATCGAAATAACAGTTGGCGCTATAGAAAACAAAAAATTTGAAGCCGTTTTAACTTATATCGCTCCACAAGGAATAACCGAAAATGGAGCTATTCAATTCGAAATTAAAGCAACGTTTATGAACCGAGATAATACATTTATAAGAGCTGGATTGAGTGCTAATGCTTCTATAATTTTAGAAAAGGCAGAAAAAGTTCAAGCATTAAAAGAATCTTTAATTCAATTTGATAAAAAAACTGAAAAGCCTTATGTAGAAATTGAAATTAGCAAACAAAAGTTTCAAAGGAGAGAGGTCATATTAGGTGTAAGCGATGGAATTTACGTTCAAATAAAAAGTGGAATTAAATCTTCAGACAAAATAAAGGTCTGGAATCAAGGTCTGATAACTGAAGAACCAAAACAGTAACTTAATCTGATAAAAAGAAATCTAGTTTTAAAAATAATGTTAAATTTGTGTAGTATCTTTGCTACGCTTTCATTCAAAATATATGAAAAAAATTAATTGTATTCCATTAGTTATTATCCTGCTTTTCGGCTTCTCGATTCAGGCTCAAACAAAACAATGGTCCCTAGAAGAATGCGTAAAATACGCCATAGACAATAATATATCTATAAAAAACATTGAGCTGGATACGAAAACAGCAGATATTGGAAAAAAAGATGCGATAGGAAATTTTATTCCATCTTTAAATTCTAATGCAAACCATTCTTGGAATATAGGTTTAAATCAAGACCCTACAACAGGTCTTTTGCGTAATCAAACCACTCAATTTTCAACAATGGGAGCAGGTGTTGGATTTGATATTTACAAAGGAATGCAAAATCAAAACACCCTTCGAAGAGCCAATCTTTCGATAATTGCTGCCAAATATCAATTGACAAAAATGCAAGAAGATGTAGCACTTAATGTTGCTAATGCTTTTTTACAAGTGCTTTTTAACAAAGAAAATTTGAAAGTTCAAAAAGAGCAAAAAGCAAATAATGAAAAGCAACTGGCTCGTTCCGAAGAATTGGTAAAAGCAGGCTCAGTACCACGTGGTGATTTATTAGACATAAAAGCAACCGTAGCTTCGGATAATCAGAGAGTGATTAATGCAGAAAATGACTTGTTAATTTCAAAGTTGAGTTTAGCTCAATTACTACAATTAAAAGAGTTTTATGATTTTGACGTAACTGATGATACTTCAGTTAAAGACGAAAACAACATATTGGCTCAAACTCCTATTGCAATTTATGACAAAGCAAAAGAGCAAAGAACTGAATTGAAAATTGCAAAAACTAATTTAGAAATAGCCCAAAAAAATGTTGCCATTGCCAAGGGTGGTTTTCAGCCTACTTTACAAGGTTTTTATAATATCAATACCAGAATATCGTATGCGGATCGATTTACCGTAGTAAATGGAGCAGCTGTCGCTGTACCCGCGCCGCCTTTTAGTGAACAATTTATAGATAATAAAGGACAAGCTTTTGGCGCACAATTATCAATTCCAATTTTTAACGGTTGGTCAGTAAAAAATAATGTAGAACGTTCCAAAGTAAATTTAGAAAAGTCTAAAATTGCAGTCGAGCAAGAAGAATTAACATTACAAAGAAATGTTTACACTGCTTTTACAGATGCCAAAGGAGGGTTGAATGCCTATGAATCTGCAATCACAGCTGCTGAGGCAAGAGAAGAAGCTTATAAGTATGCCAAAGAAAGATATGCGGTAGGAATGATGAATTCTTTCGATTTCAATCAATCCCAAACTTTGTTTACCGTAGCTCAATCTGAAGTGCTGAGAACCAAATACGATTATATCTTCAAAATCAAAATCTTAGAATTCTATTTCGGAATTCCAATTATAAAAAACTAAATCATTATGTCTAAAAAAACAATTTATATACTCGTAGGCGCAGCAGTTGCAATCATTGGATTGTTAATAGTACTTTCAAAATCAGGTGTCATAGGTAATAAAGACAAAGGAACATCTGTAGAAATTGCCAATGTCAATACTTTAACAATTGTCGAAACCGTTTCAGCAACTGGGAAAATTCAACCCGAAATTGAAGTGAAAATTTCCTCAGAAGTTTCAGGCGAAATTATTGCTTTGAATGTAATCGAAGGGCAAGTTGTTAAAAAAGGAGATTTATTGGTTAAAATAAATCCAGATTTATATACTTCTGGATACAATCGTACGGTATCTAATTTATCTGGAACTAAGGCAAACTTGAGTCAAGCCGATGCTTCGTTTAAAGAAGCTAAAGCTAATTATGATAGAAACAAAACATTATTCGATAAAGGAATCATTTCCAAGGCGGATTGGGACAAATCAGTAGCTACTTTTGAAGTGGCAAAAGCCAACAAGCAATCCGCATATTTCAGTGTGCAAAGTGCTTCGGCGACGGTAAATGAGGCTAAAGACAATCTAGGTAGAACCACTATTTATGCACCAGCTGACGGAACAATTTCTGTGCTTAACGTAGAATTGGGCGAAAGGGTTTTGGGAACCCAACAAATGGCAGGAACCGAAATTCTTCGTGTTGCCAACTTAAATAATATGGAAGTAGAAGTAGATGTAAATGAAAATGACATTGTAAAAATAAAAGTGGGCAACGAAGCCAAGGTTGAAGTTGACGCTTATTTGAAAAAACAATTCAAAGGTGTTGTAACTAGTATTTACAACTCTGCGAGTTCTACTTTAACAGCGGATCAAGTAACTAATTTCAAAGTGAAAATTAGAATTTTGAAAGAATCTTACCAAGATCTATTAGAAGGAAAACCAATTACATATTCGCCTTTTAGACCAGGAATGACTGCAACTGTAGATATTATTACTAAAACAAGAGCTAACGTTTTGGCTGTGCCAATTAGTTCTGTAGTTGTAAAATCCGATACAACAGCTGTAAAAGGATATAAAGTGGACAAAGAATCCGATGATAAAAAAGCCGCTCCAAAAAGCGATAAAAAATTAGAATGTGTCTTTGTGAAAGTGGGAAGTAAAGCCAAAATCCGAATAATCAAAACAGGAATTCAAGACGATACCAATATTGAAGTGCTTACTGGACTTAAAAAAGGAGATGTGGTTATCACTGGACCCTATTCTACCGTTTCAAAAGATTTGAATTCAGGGGATAAAGTAACTACGGATAAAGTAGAAGATAAAAAATAATGTTCAGTTTGCAGTTGATAGCTATCGGAATTAGTATTCAGTTCTAACCTCTAACTTTTAACCTTGTCTTACATTCTCAACATCGAAACCTCCACCAAGAATTGTTCGGTTGCTTTAGCAAAAGAAGGAAAAACAATTTTATGCAAAGAAATTGCCGAAGAAGGTTATTCTCACGCCGAGCGTTTGCACGTTTTTATTGAAGTAATCATCAAAGAAGCCGGAATTACGTTCCAAGATTTATCTGCGATTGCTGTGAGTCAAGGTCCAGGTTCTTACACAGGATTACGAATCGGTGTTTCATCCGCAAAAGGATTGTGTTTTGCCTTGGATATTCCGTTAATTGCGGTAGATACTTTACAAGTTTTGGCTTCGCAAGCCAAGGTTTCCGATGGATTGATAGTTCCAATGCTGGATGCCCGAAGAATGGAAGTTTATAGTTCATTTTTTACTCCAAATTTTGAAAACATAAGAGAAGTTCTTGCCGAAATCATAACCGAAAATTCTTTTGAAGAGTTGCAGGAAACCCTTTATTTTGTGGGCGATTGTGCCGAGAAATGCAAGCCATTTTTAACCAAGGAAAACTTCATTTTCTTGGAGGAAATCAAATATCCTTCGGCAAAGGAAATGAGTTTGTTGAGTTTCGAAAAATCCAAAAAAAATGACTTTGTAGATGTCGCTTATTTTGAGCCTTATTATTTGAAGGATTTTATTATGACCGTTTCGAAAAAATAATTCTTTAACTATTTCCCGATACCTCTTTCACAAAAGGTTGAATCACAATTCCAGCAGCGTCAAATGCTAATTTACAACTCTCCAAAGTTTCAGAGAAAACAGCACCAAAATCTTCATTATTGGCCCACGGTCTAACGGCCAGTTGAATCCCGCTGTCGGTCAAAAGCTTTACAGAAACTTCAGCTTCAGGCGTTTTTAGGACTTTAGGATTATTTTTTAATACTTCGGTAATGATGTCTTTGGCTTTTTTGATATCAGTGTCATAAGATATCGAAAGCGTCAAATCTGCTCTTCGAAATCCTTGCAACGAATAATTGATAATCGTGCCATTCGACAAAGCACCATTTGGGATAAAAATAGTTTGATTGTTGGCGTTGATTAATTTGGTTACAAATATTTGGATTTCGCTGACAGTTCCAATCATAGTTTGGGCCTCAATCGTATCACCAACTTTAAACGGTTTGAATAGTATAATCAACATTCCTCCAGCAAAATTTGACAACGATCCTTGAAGAGATAAACCTACGGCAAGTCCCATTGCACCTAAAATCGCAACAAAGGATGAGGTTTCGATTCCTAACTTCGAGATGAAAGTTACGAATAATAAAACCCTCAAAACCCAAAGGAGAATATCAGCAAGAAACTTGGTCAAGGTGGGATCCAATTCTCTTTTTACCATAATTTTTCTAATGAGTCTGTTGATTACTCGAATAACATAAAGCCCAACAAATAAAATCAGGAAAGCTGAAATTAATTTAGGAGAATAATCGATGAGCACTTTAATAAAAGTTTCCGCGTAATTTGCAAAGTTTTGTGTATTGACTGTCATTTTATTTTTTAATACTAATTTAAGTTGGTAATAATTTCTTCGAAATCATCAGTAGGAGTTCCACAAGTTCGATTTTGGCAAAGATAAAATAACGTTTGGTTAATATCAAAACGATCTTTCAAGAATGGAAGATTCGAAATTTTTACAGTTCCAGCCAAAACAACATTAGGTAAATAAATAGCGTTTATTTTTTTTGAATATTCTAACGCTGAATCGCCACAAATTGCCAATTCCTTATTCTCTTCTGAATAATGCATTGCCAAATCCATCCAATTTGAGTAAGCAGATGGATATTGTAAATTAGGTATAATATTTTGTAACATTCTCTGGCTTACTTTTTCGTAATACGAATTTTCAAAATAGATATTTAACAGAAACAAATTTTTCCCCATAACCGAATTCGATGCAGGAATCACGTTGTCTTCGGTTTCAAAATGCGATGCTATCAATGCTTCGTCTAGATTAGAAGTAAAGCTGAAAAAACCTGATTTTTCGTCGTAAAAATGTTCCAAACTATAATCGGTCAATTGTTTGGCACTAAGCAACCATTTTTCGTCAAAAGTAACTTCATATAAACTGATAAAGGCAGAAATAACAAAGCAATAATCTTCTAAATATCCGTTAATACTGCTTTTCCCATTTTTGTAATTGTGGAATAAGTTTCCTTCGCTAGTCCATAGATTTTTAGTGATGAAGTCAGCATTTTGCAAAGCTGATTTTAAATAGTTGTCGTCTTCTAAAGCTTTGTACGCGTCAATAAATCCCTTGAGCATTATAGCATTCCAAGAAGTCAGGCATTTGTCGTCCAATCTTGGTTTGGCGCGTTTTTCTCTATTAATATATAGGTTTTCCTCCCAGAATAATTTCTTTTTTTGAAGGATTGCAACATCAATATTGTTGAGTTTGGCAATCTCTTTCAAACTTTTATTTTGAATCAACACATAATTTCCGTCTTCCCATAATCCAAAAGTATTGATATTGAAAACTTGACTAAACAATTCTAAATCGTCACCAATAATCGTCTTCAATTCAGGGATTTTCCAAACATAAAAAGCACCTTCTTCGAGATGATTTTCGGTGTCCAGGCTATCAGCATCAAGAGCGCAATAAAAACCACCTTCGGAATTCATTAATTCCTTTTCAACGAAAGACAATGTTTTTTCGATGACTTCTTTATACAAAGGATTTTTGGTTAATTTATAAGCGTCACTGTATAAAGAAACCAATTGGCCATTGTCATACAACATTTTTTCAAAATGCGGAACGTGCCATTTATTGTCAACGGAGTAGCGTGAAAACCCACCATCAACCGTATCAAAAACACCTCCATAAGCCATTCGTGTCAAGGTTAGATTTACAAAATCGAATAATTTCATATCCTTTTTTTGTAAAGCAAAACGCAACAAAAAATGATAATTATTGGGCATCATAAACTTTGGAGCACGAGCCATTCCTCCAAAATCCAGATCAAAATCTTCTTTCCATTTTTCGACTAAAGGAATTAAATCTTCTTGAGCTACCGAAGTTTTTGATTTTAAATTTTCGACAATGCTTATCGATTGAATACCTTGATGTAATTTTTCGGCATATTCGATTACTTTTTCTGGTTCTAAATGGTAGACTTCTTGCAATTTATCTAAAGTTTCCATCCAATCCGCTTTTCTGAAATAAGTTCCACCCCAAATGGGTCTTCCATCAGGAAGTGTTACAACATTTAAAGGCCAACCGCCACGACCTGTCAAAATCTGGACTGCTTTCATATAAACTGCATCAACATCCGGTCGTTCTTCGCGATCGACTTTAATAGTAACGAAATTTTGATTCATTACTTCAGCCACTTCTTGGTCTTCGAAACTTTCATGCTCCATAACGTGACACCAATGGCAAGCAGAATAACCAATGCTAATAATAATAAGACTGTTTTTTTCTTTGGCTTCAGCCAATGATTTGGCATTCCAAGCCTTCCAGTGCACGGGGTTGTTTGCGTGTTGTAATAAATACGGACTGGTTTCTTGAGAAAGCTGGTTCATGTAGTTATAGTGTTCAGTATTCGGTGATCAGTGTTCAGTGCCTAGTGTTCAGTTTCAGTAACTGATTACTGAATACTTAACACGGATTACTTTTTAAGCATTTACAGCTTCAACTTTAATACTTTCGTCGTTCAGCATGCTTTTCAGCATATTTTCGATACCACTTTTTAACGTAAATGTAGATGAAGGGCAACCGCTGCAAGCTCCTTGAAGAATAACTTTTGCCGTTTTTGTTGTTTCGTCATACGATTCAAAAGCAATATTTCCACCATCAGCCTGGACGGCAGGTTTTACATATTCTTCTAATATATTGATGATTTGTTGCGAAGTAACGTCAAGTTTGTCGAAGTTCTCGGTTTTTATAGCTTCTTCTTCCACGCTAGCGGCAATCAAGTTTTCGTCTAGTACAGTTCCGCCGTTTTCGATGTATTGTTTGATAAAAGTTCGAAGTTCTAAAGTGATTTCATCCCAGCTATTGACCTCGTATTTTGTTATTGAAATATAATTTTCATCCATAAAAACCTCTTTCACGTAAGGAAATTTGAATAGTTCTTTCGCTAATGGAGAAGCCACCGTTTGATCGATGTTTTTAAATTCTATAGCAGTTTTAGTCAACATTCTGCTTACTACAAATTTCAAAGCAGCTGGATTTGGCGTTGATTCACCGTAAACGGTTATGGGTTGTTTTTTTGTGGTATTTTCCTCAGGAGTAATAATTATTCCGCCACTGGCCACAAATGTTTCAATTTGTTCAGCAACTGCGTCTTTTACATCTTCCCATTCTACAATACTGAATTTTTCGATGGCAATGAAATTCCCTGAAATATAAACTGTTTTTACAAATGGCAAGTAAAATAATTGCTGTGCCAGGGGAGAATTCTTAGTTTCATCAATGTTTTTGAACTCGAAGCTTTCATTTTTTGTAATGAAATCTTCAAATTCAAATTTTAATATACTTGGATTTTGCGTTTCTTTGGTGGATATTTTTGACATATTTTTTTTAATTTTTTACAAATTTAACGAAGTTATTTTCTACTATTAACTATATTTGATTTTTTAAAGAATAAATTAACTTTAAATTCGTTTTAAGTTAATTATTATTTTCTATGTTTTACATTATTTTAGCTTAGCCCCCATTATCTAAATATAATTTTATTTGAATGTATCAAAAATTAAAGATTTTAATAGTTCTATTCTTTATAGCTCAAAATTCTTTTTCTCAAGAAGGAATTCCCGTGTATTCTGACTATTTGTCTGATAATTATTATTTACTTCATCCATCGATGGCTGGCGCAGCAAATTGTGATAAAATTAGACTTACAGCCCGAAAACAGTGGTTTGATCAGGCGGACGCGCCAGCACTCCAAACCCTAAGTTACAATGGTAGAGTAGGTGAAAAATCAGGAGTAGGAATTATACTTTTTAATGATAAAAATGGGTACCATTCACAAAAAGGAGCAAAACTGACTTATGCACATCATCTTATGTTTTCTAGAGACGAAATCGATTTGAATCAATTGTCTTTTGGTATAAGTGCTAATTTTTTGCAAAGTCTATTAGACGAAACAGAATTTTTACAATCTGGAGACTTTGACCCAATAATAAATGGAATTATTGTTCAAAACGCTTCTTATTTTAATCTTGACATAGGAGCTTCGTATAATTATCTAGATTTTTATGTTCACGGAACGATTCAAAATGTAATTGAAACCGATAGGAAAATTTACTCAGAATTTGAAAGTGCCAATTTGAGGAGATATATTTTAAGTGCTGGTTATGTTTTTGGTGACAAGGACAAAATCTTATGGGAACCTTCTCTTATGTTTCAATTGGTTGATCAAACAGGTGAAAAAGCAATTGATTTTAATATGAAAGCCTATAAGAGTTTTGATTTTG
>CALPPA020000015.1 GCA_943325355.2 Klebsiella pneumoniae
ACGAATATAGGCTAATTTTTTGCTGTCTTTGCACCAATCGAAAGCTCTTACAAAAGCAAATTCTTCTTCATAAACCCAGTCCGTAATTCCATTGATTATGGCATTTTTCTTTCCGTCGGTGGTGATTTGACTATTGGTTTTGGAAGCTATATCATAAATAAAAACATTATTTTCTTTGACATACCCAATCTTTTTTCCGTCGGGCGAAAAGGTAGGTTCTTGAACTTGTTCTAGAATTTTAGTTAAATCCTTAATTTCAATATTAAACAAAAAATAATCTGCTGTTGAGGAACGACGGTAAATTTTAATTGTTTTATTGGCTAACAAAATCTGCTTTTCGTCTGTACTAAAAGTATAGCTGTCTATTCCGCTTAATAGCTTACTATTATTTTTAGTGTCAAGTAGGGTCGAAACTTTTTTTAATGTTGCAAAATCGAATAAGTCAATTTGAACACTTTTAGTGGTTTCATCAGAATTTAAAACCGTATATTGATTAGTATTTTTCATCGATTGCAATTTAACCATTCCTTTGGGTTGAAATTGATTGTTATAAATGGCTTCGACGGTGATTTTTTGTTGTGCAAAAACACTAGTTAATAACAACAAAAACAGTAGGTTAATCTTATTATAAATCATTAAAAAATTATTAAATTTAATCCTCCAATTTTAGTAAAAATTTTGCACTTATTTCACTTATTGAGTGTTAAATGTTTAGAATATATATTTGAAGAATTTTTTCTAGTATATAAATTTACAGGAAAAAAATGCTGCGAACTTCCTAAAATATATATTCTAAAGAGTTTGTAGCTTTTTTTATAGTATTACCTAAAATAAAAATGCCTCCAAATAGTTTAAAACTTTTTGGAGGACTTCAATATCAGAGTTTAATTTATCTGATAGTATTATTTTCTATCAAATCGATAAATAAATTGATGGAATCTTTAAGTTCTTTTCGAGGTGTGATGAAATCCAGAAAACCGTGCTCCAAAACAAATTCGGCTGTTTGAAAACCTTCAGGCAAATCTTTTCCAGTTGTGTCTTTTACAACTCTAGGTCCAGCGAAGCCAATCAATGCTCCAGGTTCAGAGATATTGATATCGCCAAGCATAGCGTATGAAGCAGTTGTTCCACCAGTAGTTGGATCCGTACACAACGAAATATAAGGAATTTTTGATTCAGCTAATTGAGCCAGTTTTACCGATGTTTTTGCCAATTGCATTAACGAATAAGCAGCTTCCATCATTCTGGCACCACCTGATTTCGAAATCATTACAAATGGGATGTTGTTTTTGATGGAATGGTCAATTCCGCGGCAAATTTTTTCGCCGACAACTGCACCCATTGAGCCGCCAATAAAGGCAAAATCCATACAGCATACCACCAAGTCTTTCCCTTTTGATTTTCCAACTCCTGTTCGAACCGCATCGTTCAATTTGGTCTTTGAAATTGTGTCTTTCAAACGATCTGAATATTTTTTTGTATCAACAAAATGCAAAGTGTCTTTTGAAGTCATTTTTGCATCTAGTTCAACAAAAGTATTGTCGTCAAACAATATTTCGAAATATTCTGCACTTCCAATTCTGACGTGAAAACCATCCTCTGGACTAACCCATAAGTTTCGTGCTAGTTCATCAGCATCAATAACTTTTCCGGTAGGGGATTTGTACCAAAGACCTTTTGGAACATCCATTTTGTCCTCAGTAGCTGTCGTGATTCCTTTAGTTGTTCTTTTAAACCAAGCCATAATTAAGTTGGAAGTTGGAAGTTAGAAGTTGGAAGTATAAAATCCAAATCTAAATTCTTATTAATATTATATTTTACTTCGTACTTCGTATTTTTTACTTCGTACTTTATAACGTGTTCACATTATTCAAATCAGCAAAGGCTTGTTCCAATCTAGCGATGAACGTTACTTCACCTTCACGCAACCATTTTCTTGGGTCGTAATATTTTTTGTTTGGAGCATCTGCACCAGTTGGATTCCCGATTTGAGTTTTTAGGTATTCAATATTGTTGACCATAAAGTCACGAATTCCTTCAGTAAAAGCAAATTGTAAGTCAGTATCAATATTCATTTTTACCACACCATAACTTATTCCTTCTCTGATTTCTTCTAATGTAGAACCTGAACCACCGTGGAAAACAAAATCGACAGGATTGTAAGCTGTGTTGAATTTTTGTTGCACGTAATCTTGAGAATTTTTTAAGATTTTTGGAGTCAATTTTACATTGCCTGGTTTGTAAACACCGTGCACATTACCAAAAGAGGCTGCAATTGTAAAACGAGGACTCACTTTTAATAATTCTTCGTAAGCATAAGAAACTTCCGAAGGTTGTGTGTATAATTTTGAACTATCTACATCAGAATTGTCAACACCATCTTCTTCGCCACCAGTAATTCCTAGTTCGATTTCTAATGTCATTCCCATTTTGCTCATTCTTTCCAAATATCCTTTACAGATTTCGATATTTTCTTCAATAGGCTCTTCAGATAAATCTATCATATGGGAAGAGTATAGTGGTTTTCCTGTTTTTACAAAATGTTTTTCAGAAGCATCTAATAAACCATCGATCCAAGGCAATAATTTTTTTGCACAGTGATCAGTATGTAAAATTACGGTTGCACCATAAGCTTCTGCTAAAGTATGAATGTGTAATGCTCCAGCGATTCCGCCAGCGATTGCTGCTTTTTCGTCTACATTAGAAAGTCCTTTTCCAGCATTAAACTGTGCTCCACCATTAGAAAATTGGATAATAACGGGTGCATTTAATTTTGCGGCTGTTTCAAGAACTCCGTTTATAGTGTCTGAACCAATAACGTTTACTGCAGGAAGTGCAAATCCTTTTTCTTTTGCATATTGGAAAATTTCTTGAACTTGATCTCCTGTCGCAACGCCTGGTTTAATATTATGTGCCATTTTATTTTTATTAGTTTAATTTATAGTTAGCAAAAATAAGAATTAATTACTATTAGAACGGATAATTTATCCCAAAATTAAAGACAGAATTTGCGAAATCGTATTCGTTAAACCATCTTTCATTGGGTACATTAGCCGGATTATAGGTTTTGAAGCCTAAATCAAATCGAACTACGAAAAAATCTAAGTCGTACCTTAACCCAAAACCAGTACCTAAAGCCATTTCTTTAAGATCTTTTAGACCGTTGAACTTCGCTTTTTCAGCAGTCATATCGTCAAGAACATTCCAAATGTTTCCTGCATCAGCAAATAGAGCTCCTTTTAGACTACCTAATATTTTAAAACGGAATTCAGCACTTAAAGCAATTTTCATATTGGCTTCATTGAAATCCAAAATGGCTCCGGTGCTTCCGGGACCTAAACGATAAGGTTGCCAAGCTCTATTATCATTAGATCCTCCGGCGAAATAACTTCTTGAAAAAGGAATGTTGATTGAATTTCCATAAGGGATAGCTATTCCAAAAAAGGTCCTGACAGCCAAGACTTTTTCTTTGGATAAATCCCAATATTTGATAAAATCAAATTCTGTTTTTATGTATTCTGAATATTCTAAGTTGAAAATTTCATAATTGCCATTTTGGTTTTTTGGTAAGTTTGCAGCATTTGAAATAAGAGATAAAATAGAGCCTGCCGATTCTATTTTGTTTCTAAAAAGATAAAAATTATTGTCATTTAAATCTGCTTTAGTCGTTTTTGAAAAAGTATAACTAGAGGCCAGAATAAAATCATTTTCAGTCAATCTAACTCTTCGTTCTTCAATTCCTAATACAGTCATAAATTCCACCTCTGGCAAGGGGATTACTGTAGTGAGGACATCATTTGTAAAACCTGTAGTTCCCTCGTCTATGGTCAAATTATTCGTATCTGGATTGTCAATATAGTCAGGATTTGTATTGTAAGTTTTTGCAATTCTATTTAATTCATTATAGGATGATTCATATACATTGAAATAATTTTGAGCGTTTAGATTTCGAACATATTGCATATTAAAAAGATCAAAACGAGCTAAATTGTTCTTTTTCGGGTTCCAATTATATGATAAAGCGCTAGTAAAATTCTCTTTGTCTAACCCAATATTCCGCTGTGATGATAAACCTAATGAAAGAAGACTAGAGGGAATCATACTTTTTGGAATAATTTTTTCAGTTTTGAAAGGAAACCAAATTCTAGGAATGTTTAGTTTCAAATCAAGTCCGTATTCGGTGACATTAAAAAATACATTATCAGGATTTGCTAAATCTTTTGATGAACCAATGTTTCCTCGAGCTGAAAGTTCTAATGTTTCGGCACCATTGAAAACATTTCTAATGCTTTCCGTGATGCTCCCTGCTATACCGATGTCTTGAATGTTAGAATGAGTGACATCTAGTGTTGTGCCTAAACTGTATTTTTTTCGAGGAGACAAATAGACTTTTGCAATCAAAGATTGTGCTGTTGAGTCTCTTTTGTCTATTTCATATAAAATGGTGGGATAATTGAAAATTTTAAGGTTATTCAAATATCGGGTTGTCAAAACTGTTTTATTATCTGCAAATAAACCTCCTTTAGTTATAAAAACCGCATCAGTAATAGATTTTGGTTTGTATTTTAATTTAGTGTGGCTGTATAAATTAAAATTATTATAGGTTGAACTGTCCACAAATACGGAACTATTATTGGTAGCTGAATAATCGGTATAAATATTGACATCACTGATTTTGTATATCTTGAAAGGTTCTGTTCTAGTGGTGTCATTTTCTTGAAAAGAATAATCTTTTATAATTAAATCCACGTTGACCTTTTTATTATTGTTTAGCGTGTCTAAATCAAAACTAACATAATTGGGTTGAAAATTATACACACCATTGTTCCTAAAATGAGCAGAAATTCGGTCTTTTTCATTTACGAAATCGGATGTTTTATATTGATTTCCAGAGCTTATTAAACTGTTGGAAATTTTAGTTTGATACAATGAATCCAAAGCAGGTGTTTGAATAGAAGTTGCTAATGAATCCAATATATAAGGACTTCCAGTTGTAATAGTGTATTTAATTTTTGCTTTTTTAGCAGTTATACTATCTATTTTATAATTTGCTTTCACTCCAAAAAAACCATTATTAAAATAATAGTATTTTAATCTTGAAATTGACTTGTTAGATCTTGTTGTGTCAATAATTACTGGTGCTTCGCCAGTTTTCTTCAATAAATCGTGAATGCCATGATACCAAAAGGATTGTCCTAACCTGTCGACTTGTTTTGACGATAACCATTTTGATTCTCGTTCGTATTTGCCAGGATAATTCTTGAATTTTGCTTGATAGGAAGAGTCTGGATTTGGATTGGCAAGATTAAATAAATTCAGTCTTAAACGAAAACCTAAAATAGAACTGTTTGGTTTTTGGTACAACTGATCAACAACTTCATCATTCTTTACAGATTTGTCATTTACTAAAATATTATTTTCAATAAGGAGCTGTTTCCCCTCAGGAACTCGTTTTACAGTTTCACACGCAGAGATAATTATACCAATTAGAATAAATGTTGCTATTTTTGTGCTAATCTTTTTCAAATGTTCAGAAATATTTATTCAAAAGTACATTATTTTATGCTTAGTAAAAACCAAATAAAACTTATAACAAGTTTACAGCAAAAAAAACAGCGTTTAGTCAACCAACTGTTTTTTGCCGAAGGCATAAAAGTAATTCAAGAATTGGTAGAATCAAATTTTGAATTGGTTCATTTATACACAACCCAAAATGATTTTGAAGAAGTTTCGAATGATAAAAAAATTAGTATTACTGAAGGTGATTTGAAAAAAATCAGCACTTTGTCAACACCAAATTCGTGTTTGGCTGTATTTAAAATTCCAGCCGAGAAAAAAATTATTGAATCGGGATTAATTCTCGCTCTTGATTCTATCAGGGATCCAGGCAATTTAGGAACTATCTTGCGGTTGTGTGATTGGTTTGGCATCACTCAGCTACTATGTTCTAAAGAAACTGTTGATATTTATAATCCAAAAGTGGTTCAAGCTACTATGGGTTCCATTGCTAGAGTCAACGTGAATTACATTGATTTAGAGTCTTATATTATCCAAACTAAATTGCCTGTTTTCGGAACTTATATGGAAGGAAGCAATATTTATAAAACTAATTTACCTCAAGAAGGAATTATTGTTATGGGCAATGAAGCCAACGGAATTTCAACCGAAATTGAAAATTTAATTAAAAATAGACTTTCAATTCCTCGTTTTGGAACACTTCAAAAAACCGAAAGTTTAAATGTTGCAACGGCAACCGCGATTATTTTGAGTGAGTTTAGAAGAGGTTAATTTTAAGTGTTCAGTATTTTAGTGGTCAGTTTTCATATTGTACTCCATTACTGATCACTAAATGCTGACCACTGAACACTAGCTTCTAGTGGAAAGCAAAATTAATAAAAACCCCTCTGGTTTTCATCGATTCTATATTGCCGGTCCAAGGACTATTAGGATTATTGTCACGAATTAATTCGTCATTAAGTCCAAAAACCCCTCTTATGGAAGGAGAAAATATAAAATATTCCGAAAAAATATCGATTCCAAAACCCAACTCATAATTAGTTGTCCAAGGTTTAACCCTAAAACGGTCCTCGTAGTTATCCTCAATTGATTTTGAATTGCTTGACAAATTTAATGTTGCCGATAATCCTCCCAATAAATAAGGGCGAACGTTTCCGGTTCTAAGCGATAAAAACTTAAGTAAAAACGGAAAATGAATGTAAGTGCTGTTCACTTCTCTAACTGTTTGAGAAAAGTTTGGTTTTGTTGGGAGAAAATAGCTTTCAGGATAATTTAAAACTCTCTGTGTGTAATATAATCCAGGTTCAAATCGCAGGCTTATGTATTCTTGAAGCTTCAAATCTGCGATGAGTCCCACATTAAAACCAGTGGTTTTGTCTACTAGAATGTCCTCACTAACCGTTTTATAATCTATTTTGAAATCATAGGAATTGAAACCCAAGTAAAATCCAAAATAAAGCCGTTGCTTTTGGAAATTTTCTAGATTGATAATAGGTTCTCTGCCAAATAATTTATTAGGACTCTGCGCCTTTGCATATATGGCCGTGACTAATAAAATGATGACAACTATTTTTTTCATACAAAGATTATTTTTTATAGAATATGGTATCGCTTTATTTTCATAGGTGTTTGCTTTTGCAAACAATTGTCAATAGTGATTTCATATTATTTTTTGGAAGCTGAATAAATGGAAGCCACGCCAAATGTTTGCGGCAAAGCCACTACATCTATAAACCCAATTTTTTTCAAAATATTGTTTAATGCTTCGCCATAAGGAAAAGCCGCCGCTGATTCTGACAAATATCCGTAGGCAACATTGTCTTTTGAAAATAATTTTCCAATAATAGGTAAGATATTTTCACTGTAAAAAGTATAGCCTTGTTTGTATGGTGTTTTATCTGGTACCGAAGTTTCAAGGATAACAAATACGCCATTTGGTTTTAAAACTCTTAAGATTTCAGTTAATCCTTTTTCGAAATTTTCGAAATTTCTAACTCCAAAAGCTACGGTTATAGCATCAAAATAATTGTCTTCGAAAGGCATATTCTCTGAATCGGCCAAAACCATTTCTATTCTTTTGGACAAGTTTTTGTCGAGTATTTTTTGCTTCCCCACTTCTAGCATTCCTGCTGAAATATCCAGTCCAATGATTTTTTCGGCATTGGTTTGCGCCATCAAAATAGCTAAATCACCAGTTCCAGTTGCAATATCAAGAATTATTTTAGGATTGGATTGAGCTACAATTTGAAGCACTTTTTTGCGCCATTTCACGTCGATTCCAAACGAAATAACCCGATTTAAATTATCGTAATTACCAGAAATAGTGTCAAACATTTTCGCAACCTGTTCTTTTTTGCTTAAATCGGAGTCTTTATAAGGAGTTATTTTTTTTGACATTTTTTAAAGTTTGAAGCAAAGGTAATCTAGATTTTTGGATAATAAATTTTATTTTTTCCTAGAATATTTTTGAAAAGTATAGTCAAAAAGGTGTTTTTCGTCTTTTGGATTAAAAGTTTCTGAAGTCAGTTCCCAAACTTCTGGGTCTATTTCAGGAAAATAAACATCGGCATCAAAAGAATGATGCACCCGTGTAATATCGAGTTGGTCTACTAAATGAATGGATTGTGCGTAAATTTCTCCACCACCTATGATAAACAAATCCTCATTTTTAGGGCAAATGGCTATGGCTTTTTCTAAATCTTGGGCTACAACGCAGCCTTCGTTCTTAAAGTCTTTTTGCCGAGTAATAATGACGTGAGTCCTGTTAGGTAAGGGTCTAGGGAAGCTTTCGAAAGTTTTTCGTCCCATAATAATATAATGTCCTGAAGTAATTTCCTTGAACCGCTTAAAATCTAGGGGTAAATGCCAAAGCAAATCATTGTTTTTTCCAAGCGCATAGTTTTCGGCAACAGCCGCAATCAAAATAATCATTTGTTATTAAGTTTTTTTAGAAAAATCTTCGTCAATTTTCGTTGATAATTGGTCAATTTTTGTTTGTTGTTTGGCAACAAGTTTGTCTATTTGTTCTCTTTCCCAGTTTTTATTCATAAAACGATCCGTGATGTAGACTTTTATAAATTGTAAAATAAATACAAAAGCCCAGAGTGAAATCACCCAAATACACCAATTAGATTTAAAACCAAAAGCTTCAAAATGATTGGCAATAAACAAAAAAATACTACCTAAAGTTAATAAGACAAAATGAAAATAGAGTCCTTTTTTTTGTTTCAACCTTTTTCGGGCATATTCATAAAGTTCGTGTTGATCTTTTTCCATATTGAAAGATTTTGATTATAAAGATAAAATTAATTTTGAAATTTCATTATTTTTAATCCAAGATTATTCAAAGAGAAAACGTTTTCTGTTTTATATACAGAAATATTAAACAAAAATATTTAGGAATACGTCTAAAAATTAAGAGTGTTTTTGCCAGACTCATAAAAATTAAACTAAATTATTGTATGTTAAATATTCTGCTTTACCTTTGCCCCATAATATTAAAAATGAAATAGTTATGTCAATAAAGAAACAAGTTATAAAAACAAAACCAGTTTGTAAAGTTACATTTTCGGTTGAAGCAAAAGAAGCAAATTCAGCTTCAGTAGTAGGAGATTTCAATCATTGGAATCCAGCAGAAGGCGAGTTGTCAAAATTAAAAAACGGAACCTTTAAAGGTGTTTTTGATTTAGCAAAAGACGCGTCTTACGAATTCAAGTATCTAATTGATGGTGCTTACGTAAACGAAAGCGAATCAGATTCTTTTATTTGGAATGAATTTGCAGGAACAGAAAACGGTGTTGTAACTGTTTAAGCTGTATTTCTTAAAAATTTGAAATCCGTTCCGATGTATTGGGATGGATTTTTTTGTTTTTATGTCTCTAGTAATTGCTTCTTCCGCTTTTATTTGAGTATATGATGTGCTAACACTTTTTGAACTTCATACACATCTACAGATTTATTAAATTGTTTTTTTATACTGGGCAGAGTTTCACTAGAAACCCAAATTTTTAATTCAGCTTCTAGATCAAATGTTCCCGCAGTTTCTATACTGAATCGAGTGATGCTTTTGTATGTTATTGATTTATATTCGGTTTTACTTCCTGTAATGCCCTGAACTTCTACTAAAATAAGGCGCTTATTGGTAAAAATAAAGGTGTCCCGAATTAGCTTAAATCCCAATTCTATTTCCTCTGACTCGATTAAAAGTTGACCATACTTTTTTATAAGTTCTTCTTGGCTAACCGATCCGGCGTTTCCAATTAATGCTGAAAATATTCCCATTTTTTCTTATTTCTTATTCCTATTCGTATGGCTTTTCAGGTTCGCCCCGTTTTTATGTGGTTTCTGGTCTCCACTATTTTGTAATTAATTAATTTTAGAAGACTATAAAACTTTTATTTTTTGACAAAAGGCAGAATATGTTTTATCAAACCGCCACACTTCCTTTTATCAAAGGATGTGGTTCATAACCTTCAAGTGTGAAATCTTCAAAAGTAAAGTCAAAGATATCTTTTATGGCTGGATTCAAAATCATTTTTGGTAATGGTTTTGGTTCGCGAGACAATTGCAATTCTACTTGCTCAAAATGATTATTGTAAATGTGGGCATCTCCAAAAGTGTGAATGAATTCGCCCACTTCAAACCCGCAAACTTGGGCAATCATCATTGTCAGCAAGGCGTAAGAAGCGATGTTAAAAGGAACTCCAAGGAAAACGTCGGCGCTTCTCTGGTACAATTGACAAGACAATTTTCCATCTGAAACGTAGAATTGAAAGAAAGCGTGACAAGGAGGCAAGGCCGCTTTATTATTGGCCACATTCTCCGAAAATGATTTAGAATTATCTGGTAAAACACTTGGATTCCAAGCAGAAACTAGCATTCTTCGACTGTTGGGGTTGGTTTTCAATTCTTTGATAAGTTCCGATATCTGGTCTATTTCTTCGCTATTCCAGTTGCGCCATTGGTGTCCGTAAACCGGTCCTAAATTTCCGTTTTCATCCGCCCAAGCATCCCAGATTTTTACTCCGTTATCTTGCAGGTATTTAATATTGGTATCGCCTTTCAGGAACCAAAGTAATTCATAAATGATAGATTTCAGGTGTAATTTTTTGGTGGTCACCATCGGAAAACCGTCAGCTAAATCAAACCGCATTTGGTAGCCAAACACGCTTTTTGTTCCTGTTCCTGTGCGGTCTCCTTTTTGACAACCGTTTTCTAACACGTGCTTTACTAAATCTAGGTATTGTTTCATTCTTGGTTTATTCGGTTAATCGTTTATTCGGTTAATCGGTTAAACGATTAAACAAAACCACGATTTAACAATTTATGATTATCTTTTCGAAATTTCATCTCTAATTTTGGCTGCCTTTTCATAATCTTCGTGTTCTACAGCCTGATCTAGTAAATCATTTAATTCTTGTAAGCTGTGTTTTGAATAGGTTTCACCAGATTTATTGCTTTCTTCTCCAAGGCTGAAAGCTTCAGGATTAGAAAGCACATCGTCAATTTCCTTTGAATCTTTATCAATTTCCAATGGATTTGATTTCAAGTAAATACCTGCTTTTTCTAATATGTTTTTGTAGGTAAAAATAGGAGCGTTAAATCGAAGTGCCAATGCAATAGCATCAGATGTTCTGGCGTCAATTATTTCTTCGATTTTATCTCTTTCGCAGATAATACTCGAATAAAAAACGCCGTCGACCAATTTATGAATGATGACTTGCTTAACAACAATATCGAAACGTTCGGCAAAATTTTTGAACAAGTCGTGGGTCAACGGGCGAGGTGGTTTTATTTCTTTTTCCAATGCAATAGCAATGGACTGAGCTTCGAAAGCACCTATGACGATGGGTAATTTTCTTTCGCCGTCAACCTCATTTAAAATCAGGGCATAAGCACCATTTTGGGTTTGACTGTAAGAAATTCCTTTTATGGATAATTTGACTAAGCTCATAGATGAAAAATTGAAAAGCACATTTGTACCTTAAATTTACGTTTTTTTTGTTTTTCAAACAAGAATAAGAGTGCAATTTTAATGAAAAAATATGTAACAAAAAAACTGCCTAAAGCAAAGATACGATTATCTTGTTTTAGGCAGCTATTTTGGTGCAGCGAATTCTAAAATTATTAGTGATGCGCCTTAAAAGCCTTCATTTTTTCAATTAATTTTGGCACTACATCAAAAGCATCTCCTACAATTCCATAGTCGGCAACTTTAAAAAATGGTGCTTCTGGATCCGTATTGATGACCACTTTTACTTTTGAGGAGTTGATTCCTGCTATGTGTTGAATGGCTCCTGAAATTCCTATTGCAATATATAAATTAGCGGCAACTGGTTTCCCTGTTTGACCCACGTGTTCTGAATGAGGTCTCCAATCAAGATCTGAAACAGGTTTTGAACAGGCAGTAGCAGCGCCAAGGACACCGGCTAACTCTTCAATCATTCCCCAATTTTCTGGACCTTTTAATCCTCGACCAGCCGAAACAACAATATCAGCATCGGCGATGGTTACTTTTCCTGAACCTTTTTCTACTGATTCTACTTTTATTCCAAAATCATTATCTCCGATTGTTGGATTAAAATCTTCTTGCGCTAACGTTGAAGCATTTTCGAAAATACCATAAGAGTTTTTGGCAAGGCCAAGAATTTTTATATCGGTTTCAATTTCAGTAATATTGAAAGCCTTGTTTGAAAAGGCAGTTCTTTTTACTTGAAAAGGAGAAGTGCTTAGTGGCAAGCCCACTACATTTGAAGCGAAACCAGCTTCTAGCGAAACGGCAACTAATGGAGCAAGATAAATACTATCAGTAGTTGAAGAAAGTAAAACTAGTTTCGCGCCTTCTTTTTGAGCGGCTTGCTTGATGACATCAGCATAGGCTTTTGCAGAAAAACCAGACAGTTTATCATTTGTTACTTTCATGACTTTGTCTACTCCATATTTTGATAATTCCGAAACGTCTCCAGTATTTATGGTTACCGCTGTAACAGTTGTTCCTAAAGATTCAGCTACTTTTTTTGCATAAGAAGCTAATTCGAAAGCTACTTTTCTAAATTTTCCTTCTGCGGATTCTGCGTATATTAATATTGACATTTTTTATTATTTTAAATGTTGAATTATAAATTTTAAATGCTGTTTTGTGAATTCGTGATTAAATCACTTTCGCTTCGTTGTGTAGCAAGTTTATTAATTCGTCCAGATTGTCGGCAGCAATTAGTTTCACAGCAGATTTTGGAGCTGGTTTTTCAAATTTCACGGCTTTAGTATTTAGCGAAACTTCAACAGGCTCAATAACAGTTAATGTTTTTGTTCTTGCAGTCATAATTCCTCTCATATTCGGGATGCGTAAATCTTTCTCCTCTACAAGACCTTTTTGACCTCCAATAATTACTGGCAAAGTGGTGCTTATTGTTTCTTTTCCACCATCGATTTCACGAGTTGCTTTTACGTTTGTACCTTCTACTATTATATCAGTACAAGAGTTCAGGAAATTGTATCCTAGAAGTCCAGCAATCATTCCTGGAACCATTCCTCCATTATAATCCAAGGATTCTTTACCGGCTATGATAATTTCGTAAGAACCATTTTTGATAACTTCAGCAAGTTGTTTGGCTACAAAAAAACTGTCTGTAGGGTTTGCATTTACTCGAATCGCATCGTTTGCACCTATGGCCAATGCCTTTCTTAAAGTAGGCTCTGTTTCTGGTCCGCCAACATTGACAACAGTAATCGTTGCTCCTTGTTGTTCTTGAAACCAAACAGCTCTGGTTAAGCCAAATTCATCATTTGGATTGATTACAAACTGAACACCATTAGCATCAAATTGAGAATCACCATTGGTGAAATTAATTTTTGAAGTAGTATCAGGAACGTGACTGATGCAAACTAATATTTTCATAGTTATATTTATTTTTTTATTTTCTTTCGCAAAATTAGAATAAATAATTCGAATAATATATTATGCGTGCATAATATTTTTATAAACTATTTCGATTTCGTTGTTCCAATAGAATCGGCTTGCTAATTTTGAACTTTTATCAGCTGGTTTAATTACATAATCAGGGTTTCAATGTATTTATTTCGTATTGATTGTTCTTATCAAAGGACTATTTTAATTCTTCAGCGGTATTTTGAAGGATTACATTTGGGCTACAGAGATTTCATAATGCAACTTTTATTCAATTTAAAAATTTAACATTTGAAGTGAAAATAGGTATTTGTTAAAACTAAATTCAAATTTACTAAAGCATTAACAATAGATTTTTTAGGTATTTTTTTTGATAATAAAATTTGTATACTTGCATTTGATAAAATTGACTAAATAAATCTTTAAAACATGAAAAATAACTACCCCTCAAATTTCAAAATTTTAATCGTTTTCTTTTCATTTGCCATTTCATCATTTGCTCAGCCAAGCCAGAATTATTGTCAAAGTTTTAATGGTAATCAAGTATTTTTAAGTTCAGGCACTAGCACTTTAAACCTTGACAATTCATTTACTATTGAAGCTTGGGTATATTTAAACCAATCAAGCCCGTATGCTGTTATTGCAGGAAAGGTTAAAAACCCACGCTCAGCAGATCCTTTCCAAAATTATGTATTGGTATTGGACCAAACGGGTTTGAAACCGGAATTTGTGCAAACTACTGGAATAAGCGGATCTTATACGACTGCAACAGCTCCAACCAATCTGGCTTTGAATACTTGGACACATTTAGCTGCTACTTTAGAAAGTGGAAGCATGAAGTTGTATGTTGACGGTATTTTAGTAGCTACACAAACCAGTCCAGGGAATCCTAATAGTAATACCGGTGTGCCTTTTAGTATAGGCTCAGGAGCTACTCCTGCATTGCAAACTACTTGTTGCGGTTTTGTTGGAAAAATGAAGCAAGTGCGCGTATGGGATGTAGCCAGAACAAGCACTGAAATCAATGCGACAAAGAATACAAATTTGGTTGGTACTGAGTTAAATCTACTGGCTTGTTATCCAATGAATGAAAGTACGGGGCAAACCTTAATTGACATCAGCAGCAACAATAATAATTTGTTACGGGGTATTACATCGGGTTCGGAATCACAAGATCCAACACCGTTTTTGGAAGCCAATCTGATCCCTTTATTTAGTTATACTACTATTTCACTACCTGCTATTACGACTAGTTATGAAGATTTATACGTAGTTGACTTTAATAACGATACCCGACTTGATTTTTTAGTTTC
>CALPPA020000016.1 GCA_943325355.2 Klebsiella pneumoniae
ACTGATAGAAATTTTGCAGCTTTAGGTAGTAACTTACCTTCTGTAAATTTAAAAGAAACCGATACTAAAATTGAAGTTGAATTAGCAGCTCCTGGAATGAAAAGAGAGGACTTCAAAGTTGCGGTAGATAATGATATTCTAATGATTTCTTCAGAAAAAGAAGAAGAAAAAGAAGAAGTTAGAAAAAAAGACAACTATATTAGAAGAGAATTTAATTACCAATCTTTTAGCAGAACTTTCAGTTTGCCTGAAACAATTGATGAAAGCAAAATTGAAGCTAATTATAAAGATGGAATCCTTCACGTTGTTGTTCCTAAAAAAGAAGGAGCTAAAAAAAGAGCTTTAAAAACCATCCCTATTAAATAAATCTGAAATTATCAGTTTTATCTAATTTAACAAGGAACGCTAGCTAACGCTGGCGTTTCTTGCTTTATTGATTTGATCATTGATAACTTTAAACAATAATAAAGGTTCAAAGGGCTTGATCATAATATCATTCATTCCTGCAGAAATAGCCTCCTCTGTTATTTCGTCTTTTGCAAAAGCAGTTAATGCTATTACTGGTGTTTTTATACCTTTTAATCGGATTTTTCTAGTAGTCTCAAAACCATTAATTAACGGCATATTGATGTCCATTAAAATAACATCAAAAGTTTCTTTATTCAATATATCTAAAGCCTGGTAACCATCATCAACTATAAAACAGCTACAATTATTTTTCTCAATAATTCTTTTTGTAACGCTTTGGTTTATTTTGTTGTCTTCGACCACCAATACCTTAAAGATCTGGCTAGAACTTAAATCTACTTTGATATTTTTAATTATTTCATTAGTTCTATCAGGATCAAAATCAAATGCTATTGTGAATTTGAATGTTGTTCCTAATCCTATCATACTTTCGAGTGAAATTTCACTATTGAATAGTGTTAATAGGCGTTTCACAATGGCTAACCCAAGTCCAGTGCCTTGATAATCGTTCTCATTTCGTCCAACTTGTACAAATTTCTCAAAAATTTTATCTTGATCTATGGCTGCAATACCAATCCCATTATCCTCAATTTGAAATTCAATGTATTGGGTTTTACCTTCTGCCTTAACTAAATTGGCACTAACTTTTACTTTCCCATTATTGGTAAACTTCAATGCATTACTGACTAAATTCATTAAAATTTGGGAAAGTCTTAATTTATCTCCAATTAAATATTCAGGGATTGTTGGGTCAATATTTACAGTTATTTTATTATTGTTATTTTGAGCAATAAAGGAGAGTGAGTTCTTAACCATATTAATTTCATCAGAAATATTGAAAGTAAGACTTTCAAGTACAATCCTATTTTCTTCGATTTTATTTATCTGAAGAACATCATTAACAAGTGACAACAAATATTTCGCTGAAAATTTTAAGGAGCTTAAATGCGGACTTTTTGCTAATTCTTTATGCTCATCTAGCAACATATTTGTAATGCCAATCACACCATACAAAGGAGTTCTTAGTTCGTGGCTAATCGTGGACACAAATTGGGTTTTAGCACGTGATGCTTCATCTGCTTTTTCTTTAGCTATGCTCAATTCTTCATTAGCAAGGGTTAGTTCGCTGTTAATTTTTTTCTTAAAATTGTTGTTTTTGTATAATGAAAAAATCAACAACAATAAAACGAGGAAAGCAATTATAAAAAGAATTACAATGATTCTAGATTTTCTAAGACTTTGAGATTGTAACTTTTTCTCTATTTCAATTCTATCAAGCTCTCTTTTGTATTCATCTAATTCAAGATTAATTCCTACTACATTAGCCTTCTTAAGTTTATTCTCATTATAAATTTTCTGTTGGATGGTATTATAAAGCTCCAAGTTTTGATACGCTTTCTTGTAATCGCCTTTTTTTAATAAAAACTTGGAATATTCGTGGTGTGAATAGGACAAATCAGATTTATCAACTTCAACATTTCCATATTTAATCGCGTTTAGAAAATAGGTTTCGGCTTTTGTATTTTCACCAATATTCGCATAATACATACCATTAAGCATATTTAAAACGACTATAGTTGATTTGTCACCAAATTTTGAATGGTATTTATTAATAAATTCTAAGTATGGATATCCTTGGTTAAATTGACCAATATCAAAATAAGCCCAAGCAATATTTAGTTTGGTAAAAACAATTTGGCTACTATCAGCAGCCTTTTGGCTATATTCAAGAGATTTTTTATAATAACTAATTCCTTTTTCATATTGTTTTTTTTCAAAACAATACACATTTCCCAAATTATTGTTTATATAGTTTTTAATGACATCATTATTGGTTTTATTGGCATACGTTAACCCTTTCTTATAATAAAAAATGGCTCTATCAAATTCAGCCAATTCGTCAAGATTTGCAGCAATAACGTTATAAGAAACAGCAATAAGATAATCGTCTTTGATGTTTGTAGCATCATTTAAACTTTGCCTTGCGGTAGCTAATGATTTTTCAAAATTTTCAGAATGCAAGTATTTAACCGCTAGTTTTGCCGTTTTTTTTATTTCTTCTTTAGAAGGTGTTTTTGATTGTGCAGAAGAATTATTACTGAAAGGACTCAGTAAATACAATAACAAAAAAAATATTCTTATTTGCAGCATAACTTATAATTCTCATTTCAAATATACACTAAAATATGATTTAAAAAGATAAAAGAGAGGTTTTATCAGTTATTTCTCTACTATATGTTTTTTATAAACACCATTTGATCGTAATAAACAACTTTTATCAATTTTGACAAAAAAACCCATTCAAACAGTTGAATAGGTTTATTATGATTAACAGCTATTAATAATTATTCAGATGAAACTTCTCCATCACCTTCCCATTTACCAACTACCGATGTTGCCAAAGCATTGCCTAAAACATTTGTAGCACTTCTAAACATATCACAAAAGTGATCAATTGGCAGAATCAATGCGATTCCTTCGACAGGAATATCAAACATACCACAAGTTGCCGCAACAACTACTAAACTAGCCCTTGGAACACCTGCGATTCCTTTACTTGTAAGCATCAAGACTAAAAGCATCGTCATTTGTGTTCCCAAGTCGAGATCAATTCCATAAGCTTGAGCAATAAACAAACTAGCAAAAGTCATGTACATCATACTCCCATCTAAATTGAAAGAATAACCCAAAGGCAACATAAAAGAAACTATTTTGTCTTTTACACCAAAACGCTCTAATTCCTCGGTTAGTTTTGGAAAAACAGCCTCGCTACTTGTTGTACCAAAAGCTATAATTAATGGTCCAACAATATGGTTTAATAAAGTTTTCATTCTTTTTCCTAGAAAAACAAACCCAACTACTAATAAGAAAATCCATAAAGAACTTATACCAATTAAGAATGAACCAAAATATTTAATATAAGTGAAAATTAAATCATTCAAGTCTTTTATCGCAAAAACACCTGCAATGGCGCCAAAAACACCTAGAGGCGCAAACTTCATTACATAATTGACCATTTTTAGTACAATATGAGACGTTTTATCCAAGGCATTGATAACAGGTTTTGCATAACTACCTATTGAGGCTGCTGCCAATCCAAAAAAGATAGAGAATATAACAATTTGCAAGATTTCATTATTTGCCATTGCTTCAAAAATACTTTTTGGAAAAATGTGTTCTATAAAGTTTTGAGTGGAGAAGCTTTTCGTGTTTCCTGTTACTTCGGCAGCAGCGGATAAATCAACGTCCGATAAATTTAATCCAACACCAGGTTGCAAAATATTAACCCAAAACATTCCTATTAATAGCGAGATAAATGAAGCGCTAAAAAACCACCCCAAGGCCTTTCCTCCTACTCGTCCTACAGTTTTAACATCACCCAATTTAGCAATTCCTACTACTAATGTTGTAAATACTAATGGCGAAATAATCATTTGAACCAAACGAATAAAAACAGTGGCTAAAATTTTTATTTTATCACTAAATTCTTTCGCAAAACTAACATCATAATTATTGTGAATATAAATGCCCAGAATTGCTCCCAATAGCATAGCAATAATAATTTGAACAGTAAGATTTCCTAAAAAGGATGGTTTTTTGGTTTCAGTCATTATATTAAGTGTTCAGTGCTCAGTATTCCGTTTGCAGTTCGAACTGAACACTTCAAACTGAAAACTGTTAACTATTTAAAATAGGTTTTGTTTAATAAATAAAAATCAGCAAGAACAATCGCAGCCATTGCTTCAACGATTGGAACAGCTCTTGGCACAACGCAAGGATCATGACGCCCTTTACCTTGCATTTCTGTAATATTTCCAGCATTATCTAATGAATCTTGCTTTTGCATAATAGTAGCCACAGGCTTGAAAGCCACACGAAAATAAATATCCATTCCGTTGCTTATTCCTCCTTGAATTCCACCAGAAAGATTAGTTTTCGTTGTACCATCAGGATTATATAAATCGTTATGCTCACTACCTCGCATTTGAGAACCGCAAAATCCACTTCCGAATTCAAATCCTTTTACAGCATTTATCGAAAGCATCGCTTTTCCTAGTTCAGCATGTAATTTATCAAAAACAGGTTCACCAAGGCCGATCGGTACGTTTTGAATGACACAAGTTACTGTTCCTCCTACTGTATCTCCCTCCTTTTTAATTTTCATTATATACTCTTCCATTTCCGATGCCTTTTTTTCATCGGGACATCGTACTGGATTATTCTCTGTTTTTGAAAAATCCAATTCTTGATATGGTTTTTCTATAAAAATAGGACCTACAGAAGAAACAAAAGCATTGATTTTTATTTCTGGCAACATTTGTTTTGCGATAGCACCAGCTACTACTCTACTAGCGGTTTCTCTTGCAGAACTTCGTCCACCTCCACGATAATCACGAAAACCATATTTTTTTTCATACACATAATCCGCATGGCTTGGTCTGTAATTGTCTTTAATATGGGAGTAATCGTCTGATTTTTGATTCGTATTTGGAATGATAAAACCTATGGGAGTTCCTGTTGTTTTACCTTCGAAAATTCCTGAAAGAAATTGAACATCATCAGGTTCCTTTCGTTGGGTAACAATTTTAGACTGTCCTGGTTTTCTTCTTGACATTTCTGCCTGAATAGCTTTTAAATCTATAGTAATTCCAGAGGGACAGCCATCAATTATACCACCTAATGCTTCTCCGTGAGATTCCCCGAAAGTTGTTATTCTAAAAAGTGTTCCGTAGCTATTTCCTGCCATTATAATTAGTTTTGAACAAATGTAAGTTTTTAGTTTAAAGTTTAAAAACTTAAACAATAATTTAGGGCTAATCTTTTAAAAAAAAAAATATTTTTAACTAAATATTGATTCATTATCATTCGATTAATTTTCACAATATGTTTGATTTTACTTCGTTAAATGATTATTATTGCAAAACTAAAAATCCTAAATTATGAAAAAATTATTATTAGTATTGGCATTTATAGGTGCAAATCAATTTGCAAATGCACAAGAGATTGGTATCCGTTTTGGAGATGTTTCAGGAGGAGATGTTGCTGTTGATGGCATTTTTAGCCTTGATAAATTTAGCAGAATTCATGCTAATGTATCCTTTGGTGACGGAGGTGTTGGACTAGATGCTCTCTGGGATTTCCTATACAAACCAGTTGATGGCGAATCTTTAAAATGGTATGTTGGGGTGGGTCCTTCAATGGTTATTAATGACGACTTTTTATTGGGAGCTAGCGGCGAGATTGGTTTAGAATACCGTTTTCAAGAAGCCCCAATCGCTATAGGTTTAGACTGGAGACCGACACTATGGATACTTGAAGAAACTGATTTTCATGCTGGAGGTTTCGGTTTAAATGTTAGGTATGTTTTTTAAGATTCTCTCCAAAAAAAATAAAGTAAAAAGGGCTTAGAAGTATTTTCTAAGCCCTTTTTCTATTTTATGATAATCTCTTTTTTAGAATTTACTTTGACTATACAATAAGGCATTGTGATTTCTTGAATGATTAATGGGTTAGACTCTGGTGTTATTTCTTTTATGGTAATGATTATATTTTTATCCGTTTCAACTGCACTTTCAATACTAATTTTATGACCTCCTGCCGTTTTTTCTCCCATATTAAAAACGATAAAACTTGCCGTTTTGATATCGCCAGTTTTTATTTTATTTATTAGTTTTTCATCATTTTGCAACATTGCAATTTCATTTGGCTCGGATAAAATTTCAAAAAAACGAATGTTGGCTCCTCCATCAGCTTGTTCTGTCAAAACTTCATATAAAGAATTACTCTCTGTTTTCTTCATGGATGAAGATCCACACGAAGTCAAAACAATGGTTACTATTAAGAAGACTGCTTTTTTCATCTATGTAAATTTTGATTTTTCAGTGGTGATATATGGTTTGCTTCGCCAGTTCGGGTCACCGAATAATTTATTTGTATTTGCATCCGCAAATTTGTTGTTAGTGGCAATGTCATACAAATTTATTAATCGCCTTTTGATACAATTCTTCATAAAGAGGTAAAATGTTTTTTATATCAAATCGCTCGGCCACTGATAACGCATTTTCTTTAAATTTATTTAAAACTGTATGATCTTTCAAAATTTTCAATGCATTTGCAGCCATCTCATCTACATTGCCCACATTGCTCAAATAACCGGAAATTCCTTCAAAATTTACTTCGGGTAAACCTCCAGAATTACTTGAAATCACAGGAACGCTCCATGCCATCGCTTCAAGAGCAGCAAGACCAAAGCTTTCGGTCTCTGATGGCAATAAAAACAAATCGGTAAAACTCAATATTTTATCAATTTCATTGCTGTTTCCAAAGAAAATAACTTTGTCTTGAATACCTAATTCTTGGCATAAATATTCTGCTTTTTCTTTTTCTGGCCCATCACCTACCATCATTAATTTAGCAGGAATTTCTTGTTGAATTTTATAAAATATTTTAATCACGTCAGGAATACACTTTACTTTTCTAAAGTTACTGATGTGCGTAATAATTCGTTCATTTTCACTAGCCATCACTGAACGGCGACAAGAAATACTTGGATCAATTGTATTTTTATGCAATTCAATAAAATTAGGGATTACCTGGATTTCATTTTTTATATTGAATAATTTAAGCGTGTCTTGTTTCAAACTTTGGGAAACCGAAGTCACAAAATCAGATTTGTTAATACTGAAGGTAACAGCCGTTTTATAAAAAGGATGATTGCCTACCAAAGTAATATCCGTGCCGTGTAGCGTTGTTATCATTGGAAGATTTATGCCTTCGTCTTTGAGCATTTGCTTAGCCATATAACCTGCATAGGCATGTGGAATGGCATAATGTACGTGCAATAATTCAATTTTATACAGTTTTACCATATCAACTAATTTGCTCGAAAGGGCTAATTCATAGGGTTGAAAATGGAATAAAGGATATTCAGGAACATTAACTTCGTGGTAATGTACATTTGGATTTAGCAATGCCAACCGAACTGGCTGACTATAGGTTATAAAGTGAATTTCGTGACCACGACGAGCCAACTCAAGTCCGAGTTCCGTTGCGACAACTCCGCTTCCTCCAAAGGTGGGATAACAAACAATTGCTATTCTCATAGTAGTATTTGATGAAAAGAACTTAATAAATTAGCATTCTCAGTATTCGAATGATGAATAAGAATAATTTTTTTGAACTTATTTCTAAAAATTATATTAAAAAAAACGACTGTGCCAACTGTCCATAGCTGGCACTTCCCAAGATTCTTTGTATTCCTCGATGGTATTTACCAAATTGTTGAAAACAATAGTATTCTCAGTAACCGCTTTTTCTTTGGCCATTTTCTTGAAATCAATCAATGTTTTGTGGGCTATATGCTCCCCATTTTTGAAAGTAACATTCATTTTATCCAACAAATCAACAGTGTATTTTTGTTCCAATTTTTGAATAAATTGCACTGAAGAATCAATGGAACAACCTGTGGCAGCTTGAATTTCCTGATTCACGGCAATAATGATGAATCGGTTGTATTTTAATTGATAGGATGATTCTAAACCAACGCTGTGTGCTTGCCATCCTTCAAGAAAAGATTGCAAATCAGTTTCAATTTCAGAAAATTCTTCATCTGAAAATTTTCTGTTGGATTGATAAATCCAGATTTTGGAATCTTCTGGTAAATTTTCGAAAGGAATTAGCATTGGAGTTATGAGTTATGAGTTGTGAGTAATGGAATAAAATTCGTGATTATTAATAGAATTACAAATCTTGTGCATTAGCAATAAGTTCAGCGATATCCATCACTTTTACCTCGCCTTCTTTTTCTTTATTTTTGATACCGTCCGTCATCATCGTATTGCAAAAAGGACATCCTGCTGCAATGATATCGGGTTTAGTTTCTAGAGCGTCTTCGGTTCTTTCGATATTAATTTCCTTGTTTCCAGGTTCAGCATCTTTAAACATTTGTGCTCCACCTGCTCCACAGCATAAACCATTGGCACGAGAGCGTTTCATTTCGACTAATTCGGCATCTAATTTTTGAATTAAGTCACGAGGAGCTTCGTAAACATTATTGGCTCTGCCTAAATAACATGGATCATGAAAAGTGATTCTTTTTCCTTTGAATTGTCCTCCTTCAATAGTTAATCTTCCGTCGTTCATCAAAGATTTTAAAAACTCAGTATGATGCAAAACTTCATATTTACCGCCTAATTCTGGATATTCATTTTTCAAGGTATTGAAACAATGCGGACAAGCAGTAACTATTTTTCGCACTTCATACCCATTCAAAACTTCGATATTTGTCATAGCCTGCATTTGAAAAAGGAACTCGTTTCCTGCTCTTTTCGCTGGATCACCCGTACAACTTTCTTCCGTTCCCAATACTGCAAATGACACATTAGCACGATTCAAGATTCGCACAAAAGCCTTTGTTATCTTTTTTGATCGATCATCAAAACTTCCAGCACAACCTACCCAAAACAATACTTCTGGCTGTTTGCCTTGAGCCATCATTTCGGCCATTGTTGGTACTATTAATACTTCTTGCATTTTATTTGGTTTAATTGTTAATAGGTTAAACATTTAATCGATTAACCGATTAAACATCTAAACATTTAAACTACATTTCATTCTTCCAGTTCAATCTATCTTGCTGATTGTATTGCCAAGGCGCACCATTATTTTCGATATTAGTCATCATAGCGTTTATAGGCATTGGCGCAGCACTTTGTTCCATTACCAGATAGCGTCTCATATCCATAATTATTGAAAGTGGACTAATGTTTACTGGACATTCTTCGACACAAGCATTACAAGAAGTACAAGCCCATAATTCTTCGGGTGTGATGTAATCGTTCAATAATGATTTGTTGTCTGGAATAAAAATTCCTTTGTTAGCATCTATATTTTTCCCCACTTCTTCCATCCTGTCTCTGGTATCCATCATAATTTTACGAGGCGATAATTTTTTCCCAGTAAGATTCGCTGGACAAGATGAAGTGCAACGACCACATTCGGTACAGGTATACGCATTCAATAATTGCACCCAATTTAAATCTTGAATATCACTGGCTCCAAATTTAGCTGGAGTTGCATTATGGTCTAGAACCGGAGTCGCATATGGATCAGCATTGGGATCCATCATCATTTTTACTTCATTGGTAACGGATTGCAAATTGTCAAATTGCCCTTTTGAATTCAAATCAGCGAAATAGGTATTTGGGAAAGCCAACAAAATGTGAAGGTGTTTTGAAAAATACAAATAGTTCATAAAAATCAAGATTCCGATAATGTGCAACCACCAAAATAGTTCGTTTAGAAGCATAACTAATTCGTTAGAAACTCCATTAAATAAAGGTTCTATAAACTGACTTACGGGAAAAGAACCCGCCTTTATGAAATGATGAAAACCTCCTGGAATATTTTGCAAATGCAAATCTGAGGCGTTCATTAATAAAAACAAGGACATCAAAACCACTTCGAAATACAAAATATAATTGGCGTCATTTTCTGGAAAACCGGATAAATCTTTGCTGGCAAAGCGTTTCAATTTGACGATGTTTCTTCTGGTCCAAAAAGCAAATACTGCAATTAAAACTAGTAAAGCTAATATTTCAAAAGAAGCAATTAATACATCATAAATTACTCCAAGTGGAGCAAAAATTCTATGTGTTCCAAATAAACCATCAATAATTATCTCTAACAATTCAATATTGATGATAATAAAACCTGCATAGACAATAATATGTAGTATTCCTGCAATTGGTCGCTTGACCATCTTGGATTGTCCTAGGGCTATCATCGCCATATTTGTCCAACGAGATTTTGGGTTATCGTTTCGATTTACGTCAATACCAAGATTTATGTTTCTAATGATTTTTTTTATATTTAAATAAAAATAACCAAAGCCTATTAACAGTAGTGTTGCAAATAAAATAGTATCTAAATAGCCCATAATTGCTAGTTTTTAACTTTGGTAACGGTATCAGTTGTTGGTGTAACATAAGGTTTTTCTTTTTTTCCAAAAACAGAAACATTTACATATCGTGTAGGGTGAAGCCTAACATCTTGCAACAACAATTCTAATTCTTTTGTAGTTTTTTCTAAATTTTTGTACAGCTCTTCATCGGTCAATAATTTGCCCATAGAGCCTTTTCCTGCTTGAAGATCAGCCATTATTTTATCTACACTTGCTAATGTTTTCTCCAAATTTTTAGCCGTTTGGCCTAAATTAGCTTTGTTTAAAGAATCGGATATTTTAGAAAAATCACTGGATACTTTGTTAAAATTGGTTACAACTCCATTGATTTGACTTTTATTATCATCAAGAATTGTGTTCAAACTTCCTGATGCCTTGTGAAATTGTTCGATGGTTTTATTTAATTCTGAAAGACTGTTTTTAAGATCTGCTTGCCCTTTTTTATCCAATACATTATTTAATCCCATTACTAAATTGTCAACATTGAATAGTAGTTTTTCGAATTTTTCTTGCAATGGAACCAATTTTTCTTTCAAAGATTCTGTAATTCCAGCAGTTACTTCTCCTTTTAAAATATCTCCGTCTTCCAAAATTGTTTTATCATCAAAATTTGGATAAATTGCAATTTGTTTTCCAACAATAAACCCTGGTTCATAAATGGCAGCTCTACTAGATTTAGAAATTGGAAAGTCTGTTTTTAATTGTAATTCAACTAGTATTTTTCCTGTTTTATTATTTAAAGTAATATTTGTAATTGTCCCTACAACAAGACCGTTTAGAGTTACAGCTGCTGATTTAGCAATTCCCTCAACATTATCGTATTCTACATATACAGTTTTGTAATTAGTAAAAATATTTTTGCCTTTAATATAACTGTACCCCCAAATAAAAAGAAAAATGGAGGAAAGTACTAATATGCCGGTTTTAATTTCTCGTGTTAATTTCAAAATATAAGTGTTTTGACAAATTTAGTATAAAAATAATTAAACTTGCTGTTAATAATTATTTGATTGCATCTTGAACACTAATCATTTCACCGTTTTTAAATGCAATTAAATAGGCAGAATCATATCCTTTGGATTTCGCTTCCTCTAATAACCTTTTAGCATCATTATAATCAGCAGTTTCTCCATACATATATTTATAAAACTTACCTTCAGTGGTTACTGAAATGGCTGCTAATCCTTTAAAATTACTTGGCTTCAATTCTAATTTTTTTGTACTTGCCGAAAGCTGTACTTTGAATATAGTTCCGTTTGAACCAATAGTATTTTCGGCTTTTATTGGTGCAGGAACGTCAATATTTTGATTTGATTTATCTGGTGAAGCAGCATCTTTAGTTGGATTTTCGATTATTTTTTGAGAAGGTCTTTCTGTAAAACTATCTGTATCATCAATACTAAAATATTCTCTTTTATAACTGACTATGGCATCTGCAATGGCAGAAGCAATTTCGTTTTGGCCTTCTTCAGAGTTCAATAAATTACCTTCGACGGTATTAGAAATAAATCCGGTTTCTATTAAAACTCTAGGCATATAAGCCTTGTGAAGCACCATAAAAGGCGCTTGTTTCACTCCTCCATGTCTAATTTCTTTTCCTATGTCTGCAAATCTATCTTCAATTTTACTAGCTAATGAAATACTATTTTCTAAATATTCTTCTTGCATCAAGGTCATTCCAATCATTGTTTCAGGAGAATTAGGATCAAATCCTTCATATTTTTCTTTGTAATCTTTTTCTAAGGTTATTACGGAGTTCTCCTTTTTGGCAGCTTCAAGATTCGATGCCACCTTACTCATACCCATCACATAAGTTTCTGTACCTGATGCGGCAGTATTTCTATTAGCATTGCAGTGAATGGAAACAAAAATATTGGCATCAGCGCGATTGGCAATATTTGCTCTTTCGATTAAATCGATAAAAACATCTGTTTTTCGAGTATAAATAACATCAATTTTCGGGTTTTGTTCTAATATTTTCCCAACTTTAAGTACTAAAGCTAAATTTATATTTTTTTCAACTCGACCACTGTAAACAGCACCAAAATCGTGATCTCCGTGGCCTGCGTCTAAGGTTACCCTAAACAAATTAGACTGACCAAAAGTAGAACTATAAACAAAGCATATCATAAATGATAGTACTATAGACGTCTTTCTAAATTCGCTTACTAATTTCAAAATATTCTTTTTACAAAATTAATTATTATTGCTTTACAACCTCATTTACTTTGCTACTTTTCCCGTCTTTAATTACAACTATATAAGCGTCCGTAAATCCTGTTTTTTTCGCCTCTTTTTGCATTTTATAAACCTCATCAAAATTTGAAGTTTCTCCGTAAGTATATCGATATAGGTTATTATTAAAAGTACTTGAAATGTTTTTTAATCCTTTAAATTTAATGGAATCCAATTCTAGTTTTTTTGAACTTGCAAAAAGCTGAACTTTATATACTGTATCATTCAATACGGCAACAGTCTGTGATGTTTGATTATCTTGATTTGCAATTAAAACTGTTTCTTTAGTTTTGCTTTTTGTAGTCAAATTTATTTCTTCTCCAAAATATTCCTTTTTGTAGGCTATAATTGCATTTGCAATTTGAAGCGCCATTTTATTTTGACCTTCTTCTGAATTCAAAAATCTTCCTTCTTCAATATTAGATAAAAAACCCAGTTCAATTAACACACTTGGCATATAAGCCGCATCTAAAACCCATAGTGGTTGTTGTTTTACTCCTCGTGAATTTCTATCTAGATTATGAGTGAAATTATTCTGAATTTTTGTTGCTAAATTGATACTACTGTATAAATTATCTTCTTGTTTGAGCGTCAATCCTATTAAAGATTCAGGATTTTTGGGATTAAAACCTTGATAGGTTTCTTTATAATTATTCTCTAATAATATAACTGAGTTTTCATTTTTGGCCACTTCTAAATTCATATCGCTCCGAGAGAGTCCCATAACAAAGGTTTCCGTTCCAGAGGGGCCAAAATTCTTAACTGAATTGCAATGAATGGATATAAATAAATTTGCATTTGCTTTATTGGCAATCTTTGGCCTATTTACTAATTCAATAAAAACATCCGATTTACGAGTATATATTATTTTTAAATCTTTTTCTTTTTCTAGAATTTCCCCTACTTTTAAAGTAGTTTTAAGTGAAATCTCTTTTTCACTGAACCCGTGATAAGAATTACCTGGATCTTTTCCTCCGTGACCTGCATCAAGTATAATTGTAAATGTTTGTTTGTTTTGAGAAAAAACCGAACCACATAGAAACAATGATGAAATCAACGTTAAAATGGAGTTTTTATATCTGAATTTCATTTACTAAAGTTAATTTTAATGAAAACACTAAGGTTATAAATTTATTAATTGATTATTTTTGCCAACAATTTATATGTAAGTTTGACCCATCAATAAACGAGCCATATTTTTACAAAAATAGCATTAAAACCTTTGAATACAAACTTATTTAATATCGTTTTATTATCAATTTTCCTAACAATTGGAAATTGTAAATTATATTCTCAAGATATAGCTAAAAAAACGACAATCCTACCTTCAAAAAAACAAAAAGACACTCCAAAATTAACTGCAGACACTATCCCTAAATCTGTTCCAATTGTAAAAACGGAAACAGATACCGTTAAGAAAGACAGTATTAAACCAAAAGTATTTCTTGAAGGAAAAGTAAAATACAAGGCAGAAAATTACGCAAGAATAGAACAAAAGAAAAAGCTCATTACGCTCTATGACAAGGCAGAACTTTACTATCAAGATATAGAGCTCAAAGCTGGAATAATAGTTATGGATTATGAGAAAAATGAAGTTTATGCAGGTCGCATCAAAGATTCTGCAGGAACATATACTCAATATCCCAACTTCAAACAAGGAGGAAATGTCATTGAACCAGATTCT
>CALPPA020000017.1 GCA_943325355.2 Klebsiella pneumoniae
AAAACGGGAAATAATATTCCAACACAAGCTGGAACTTATAATCTAAAATATAATATTTTAACTGGAGCTTATGATTTTGGAGCTAATTTAAGTGTTAATAAATTTGACCAAGCTAGCTTTAAAGCCTATCCTAACACTACAAGAGGTAGCTGGAACATTGTTTCAGGTAACGAAGACATCACTTCTATTCAAGTGTTTGATGTATTAGGAAAAGTAGTTTATACTAAATTTGGCGCAGAAAAAGAAGTTACTGTAAATGGTTCTGAACTTTCTAGAGGTGTTTATTATGCTAAAGTGGCTACTGCCAATGGCGAATCTACACTTAAATTAGTGAAAGAATAAACTAAGTTTAAGTTACTAATGAATCCCTTACTGTAATTGCAGTAAGGGATTTTTTTTGGTATAATGCAATTTGTATTTATAATGAATAGGCTTTGAGTTTACTGCGAAAAATACTTATTGTTATGTCATTTGACAAAATAGAGGTTTTTTTAGCTTAATCACATTGTGTGCAAGAACTTAGAATTGGACTAATGTATAAATCAAATTGGTATAAAATAGTAAAGGCTGTCCGAAGACAGCCTTTACTATTAAAATTAAAACTTTATTACAATTTCCCATCTTTGATTTCATCCACGATTTCTGGATTCAACAAAGTTGAGGTGTCTCCAAAATTAGAGAAATCACCTTCAGCTATTTTGCGAAGAATGCGACGCATAATTTTACCAGAACGCGTTTTTGGTAATCCCGAGACAAATTGTATTTTATCTAACTTGGCAATTGGTCCTATGTGATCTGCAACGTGTTGGTTAATCTCTTTGCTCAAGTTGTCTCGGTCACGATATTCTCCAGATTCTTTTAGGATTACAAAACCATACAACGCATTTCCTTTGACATCATGTGGGAATCCTACAATAGCACTTTCTGCAACGGCTGGATGTTCGTTTATCGCATCCTCAATAGGAGCGGTTCCCAAGTTATGCCCAGAAACAATAATAACATCATCTACGCGACCCGTGATTCGATAATAACCTACTTCGTCACGCAATGCGCCATCACCAGTGAAATATTTCCCAGGAAAGGCGCTAAAATACGTTTCTTTATACCGTTGATGATCACCCCAAATAGTTCTGGCAATTCCTGGCCAAGGAAATTTGATGCACAAACTTCCGGTAACTTGATTACCTTCTATTTCGTTGCGTTTTTCATCCATCAAAACAGGCTGAATTCCGGGTAAGGGTAAGGAAGCATACGTTGGTTTTGTTGGCGTTACAAACGGTATTGCCGAAATCATAATACCACCAGTTTCGGTTTGCCACCAAGTATCAACTAGTGGACAACGTTTTCCGCCTACGTGGTCATTGTACCAGTGCCAAGCTTCTTCGTTGATGGGTTCTCCAACAGAGCCAATTACTTTTAATGAAGATAATGGATATTTTTGTACGTATTCCAATTTTTCTTTTGCCAAGGCACGAATCGCAGTTGGAGCAGTATAAAATTGGGTTATTTTGTGTTTTTCGATAATTTCCCAAAAACGACTAAAATCAGGATAAGAGGGGACACCTTCAAAGATTACGGTAGTAGCACCATTCAATAATGGACCATATAAAATATAGGAATGACCGGTAATCCAGCCAATATCGGCAGTACACCAGAATACGTCGTTTTCCTCATAATTGAAAACATTTTTGAAAGTGTAAGCCGTGTAAACCATATATCCAGCGGTTGTATGCACCATTCCTTTTGGTTTTCCAGTAGAACCGGATGTGTAGAGAATAAACAAAGGATCTTCGGCATCCATAATTTCGGCAACATTATTGTCTGAAGCTCCATCTATTAAAGGTTGTAACCACTGGTCACGACCTTCTTTCATTGTTATGGTAGTGTTGGTTCTTTTGGCTACTAAAACTGTTGAAACGCAAGGGCAATTAGTCAATGCGTCATCGATAATTCCTTTTAAATCGATAGTTTTCTCGCCTCTAAATCCACCATCTGAGGTAATGACCATTTTGCATTCGCTGTCATTAATCCTTGCTGCCACTGCCGAAGCTGAAAAGCCTGCAAAAACAACCGAATGAATAGCACCAATTCTGGCACAAGCCAAAACTGAAACGGCCAATTCTGGAATCATTGGCAAATAAATACAAACACGATCCCCTTTATTTATGCCTTGCTCGCGAAGAACATTTGCCATTTTAGAGACTCTGGAGTACAATTCGTTATACGAAATATGCTGCGCTTCTTCCTTGGGATTGTTTGGTTCAAAAACGATAGCTGTTTTATCGCCTCTTCTAGCAAGATGACGGTCAAGACAGTTTTTTACGATATTTACTTTTGCTCCTTTAAACCATTCAATTCTGGCTTCGGCCATATCAAACTCCATTACTTTTTCACATTCCTGATACCAAGTAAAATTTTCTGAAGCTATTTTATTCCAGAATTTTCTCGGCTCCCGAACGGATTTGTTATAATGTTTGAAGTATTGTTCTAAATTTTCAATTTTATAGTAACTCATTTTATGGGTAAATTTATTTTGTTTTTTTTGAATTATTCTACTCCGTTTTAGTGCAACACAACCACATTTGATTTTAAAGCGGTAAAACGGTTCTTCCTAATTTTTCATTGATTATTATAGCTGCGGCTTCATAAAAAGCAAAAGAACCACATAAAATTCCCTCGTAACCTGCAATGGTATGAATCTGTTCACTTCCAGTGAAACTGGCAAAAGATAGTAGTGCAAATAAGATAACTAAAGAGCCAAAAATAAGTTTACCAATGGTGTTTCCGTTCAATGTTCCTATGAAAAAAGCCAAGGTAAATATTCCCCACAAACCCAAATAAAATCCCATTGAAGCACCGTCAGGTTTTGTAACTCCAATAATAGGAAGCAACCATAATGCAACTAATGAAATCCAAAAGAATCCATAGGAAGTAAACGCTGCCATTGCAAAACCATTTCCTTTTTTCCACTCCATAATACCGGCAATTACTTGTTGCAGGCCTCCAAAAAAGATTCCCATTCCCATAATCATAGCATTGAGTTCAAAGAATCCTGCATTGTGTATGTTTAATAAAATTGTGGTCATGCCAAAGCCAAAAAGGCCTAATGGTGCTGGATTTGCTGTGGTGTCTTTAATAATTTGTTCCATAAGATAAATTTTGTTTTTGGTTTAGTTTGTTAATTTTTACTTCTTGATTTCAGCAATAATTGCATTATATTTTATGTTTAATTCACAAATATATCAAACCTGATTGATTTTTTGGAATAATTCTTTTGATTGGGTTTTATAACGATGAATAATATTTCAAGCTAATTTGAAAATGTATATAAACAAAAAACCCGAATATTTCTATTCGGGTTTCGTGGTACCTCCAGGGATCGAACCAGGGACACATGGATTTTCAGTCCATTGCTCTACCATCTGAGCTAAGGTACCTTGCTAAAAGCTCAATTTACTCTTATATTATTAGGAGTTAGCTGAACTTGTTTGCGGGTGCAAATATAGGATGATTTTTAATTTATCCAAAACAAATTTTAAAAAAAATCAATTCGTACCTTCGCATCGTTAAAGATGAATTATGATTCTAGCTATTGATGTAGGGAATACCAGAATTAAAGGTGCTGTATTTGAGGATGCTAACCTATTAGAAACGTTCGTTTTTTTGAAAACTGAACTCCAAGTTAGCATTGAAAACATTTTAAAAAAGCATAAAAAAGTATCGAATATAGTAGTTGCTTCTGTTTCTGACCTAGATAAACAAACTTTTCTTGACTTTGAGGAGTTAATAAAGATTCATTTTGTCTCAAATAATGACCCATTTCCGTTTGTTAATTGCTATGAAACTCCACAAACTTTGGGAATTGATCGATTGGTGCTCGCTGCTGGAGCTACGCTCCAATTTCCTAAACAAAATAGGTTAGTAATTGATGCAGGAACTTGTGTGACCTATGATTTTGTTGACGAGAATAATAATTATCTTGGAGGAGCTATTTCTCCAGGATCGAGATTGAGATATCAATCACTACATAATTACACAGCAAAACTGCCGTTGTTGACTTTGGAAAATCCAGAGCATTTAATTGGCAAATCAACTTCAGAATCGATTCATTCCGGTGTCATAAATGGGTTGGTTTTTGAAATCGACAGTTTTATAGCAGATTATAAAGCATTGTATCCAAACTTTATAATAATTTTAACGGGTGGAGACACAGATTTTTTGGCTAAACGATTAAAAAATACCATATTTGCCAATTCAAATTTTCTTCTCGAAAGTTTGAACCAAACATTTCAATATAAAATCAAAAATGATTAATAAAATAGTAATTAGTACTTGTTTATTGTTATCCTTTATTTCTTTTTCCCAAGAAGGAACTTCATCGCCATATTCTTTTTATGGAATTGGCGAATCTAGATTTAGCGGAACGATGGAAAATCGTGCTATGGCTGGATTGTCAATTGCCCAAGACAGCACCCATATCAATTTACAAAATCCAGCTGGCCTTGCAAATCTTAAATGGACCGCTTTTACTATTGGAGCAAGTAGTAATTATACAAATCAAAAGACAAATAAAGCAACTGGAGTTGCTCAAAGAACAACATTTGATTATTTGTCCTTGGGAATTCCTCTAGGAAGATTTGGTGCTGCTATGGGATTAATTCCCTATTCTTCTGTAGGATATAAAATAGAAAATATTTCACCAGATGGGATTCAGAACAGTAAGCGTTTCAATGGTTGGGGAGGTTTGAATCGTGTTTTTATAGGAACTGGATATAGAATCACATCAAATTTAAATTTTGGGGCTAATGTATATTACAACTTTGGTAAACTGCAAACTAATAGCTTGGAGTTTATTCCTAATGTTCCAATAGGCTCTCGAGAATTGAATGTTGCCAATTTATCAGGCATAAACTTCAACATTGGAATGATGTATAAAGCCAAAATTAATACCAAACTATCTTTTTTCAGTAGTTTGTATTATACTCCAAAAAGCACTTTGGTTTCAGAAAACACCCGAAGTATAGCAACAGTAAGTTTTGATTCAAATTTTGATATACAGGTTGTAGATCCCTTAGATGATGTACTTACCGAAAATGATTTAATTTTACCTCAAAAATGGTCTTTTGGAGCAGGAATTGGAGATTCTAAAAAATGGCTTTTTGGTGGTGAAGTTTCCTTTCAAGACGTTGGAAGATTATACAATGAATATAACACCTTGAATAACGTTGTTTACGGAAAATATCAAAAATATAGTATCGGCGGATATTACAATCCAAGTTCCAATCCCTTTGTTGGTTATGCCAAAAGAGTAATTTATCACGGAGGGTTTAGATTTGAAAAAACAGGATTGGTTGTCAATTCTACCTCAATAAATGATATGGCATTTACTTTTGGAGCAGGTTTGCCAGTAACAGGTTCGTTCTCAAATTTTAATGTAGGTTTCGAAATTGGGAAAAAAGGAACAACATCAGCTAACTTGGTTCAAGAAAATTATTTCAATCTGAATGTTAGCTTCTCGCTTAACGATAAATGGTTTGTGAAAAGTAAATACCGTTAAAATCTCAATCAGTCCCCCTAAAAATTGCAAATAATTTGTTACGTTTAACGTATGGATTTATTAAAAAAACACCAAATCCTTCCCATTGTGATAGTAATCGCCGTCACTCTTTTTTTTGGTTGTGAAAGTAATTTTAAGGAAGTTCAAAAAATTAATTTTTCAGAGTTTGTACCCAGCGGAGAAGCTGAAGGCATCAATCTAAAATATACAGATTCCGGGCGTATAACAGCCATCTTGGTAAGTCCTAAAATGAAGGAATTTGCCAGTGTTGAATTTCCATTTACAGAATTTCCTAAAGGAGTTGATGTCACTTTATATGACAAAAACAAAAAAAGGACAATTATTCTAGCAGATTATGCCACTTCTTACAAGCTGACAAATGTTATAGATTTGAAAGGCAATGTAAAAATCACTTCACAAGACGGTCAAATTCTAGAAACTGATCAATTGTATTTCGACCAAAAAAATGAATGGTTTTATACCGAAAAAAGTTTTAAATTTACGGATCCAAAAGGAGTTTCAAACGGTCAAGGAATTGATTTTAGTAAAGATTTCAAAATTATTAATTCACAAAGAATAGTCGGAGCTATAGATTCCGAGGAGTAACTATATACAATTACACTATGAATTATCTAAAATACACACAATATATTTATCTTGTAGCGGCAGTTTTCTTTGGTATTCGAGCAGCCGAAATTTGGGATCAGGACAACGACCAACATTTTCTTTTTCTGGGAATCGCAATCCTTTCTGTTTTTATGTTTTTGTTTAGACGAAAATTTGCAAAGAAATTTGAAGACAGAAACAACAAACCCTAAAATATGGAAATTAGTATTATCATATTATGTCTAATACTATGTGCTTTTTTCTCGGGAATGGAAATAGCCTTCATCTCTTCCAATAAAATTTACCTTGAAATAGAAAAAAAACAAGACGGTTTTATTTCTAAAATCCTTACTAAACTTACTGCAAAACCTTCAAAATTTATTGCCGCGATGCTTATTGGCAACACTATTGCATTGGTGGTTTATGGATTTTTTATGGGTGAATTATTGATGAATTGGATTTTATTTTTGGGATTTCATTTTTCAGAATTTTTAAATCTGATACTGCAAACGGTGATATCAACCATACTAATTTTGGCTACAGCCGAGTTTCTATCCAAAGTTTGTTTCCAAATTTATGCCAATTCACTAATTAAGTTTTTTGCGATTCCCGCATATGGATTTTATCTTTTGTTTTATTATATCTCTTCTTTTTTTATATGGATTTCTGATTTTATTTTAATAAAATTCTTCAAAACCCAAGGCGATCAAGTGTCATTGTATTTCAGCAAAGCCGAACTTGGAAATTATATTTCCGAACAAATGAGTACGATTGAAAATGACGTCGAAATGGATTCTGAAATTCAAATGTTTCAAAATGCACTTGACTTTTCAGGAGTAAAAGCCAGAGATATTATGACTCACAGGACAGAAATTGTGGCAATTGATTTGTTTGATTCTGTGGCAGAATTAAAAGAAATGTTTATTGAAACAGGCTATTCCAAGATTGTGGTGTATCAAAACTCGCTCGATGATATCATTGGGTATGTTCATTCTTTTGACTTATTCAAGAAGCCTAAAAATATTAAGTCGATTGTAATTTCGGTTGAATTTATTCCTGAAACAATTTATATTAAAGATGCTATGAATTTGCTTACTAAGAAAAGGAAAAGTGTAGCAGTAGTTCTTGATGAATATGGAGGAACTTCTGGAATTATAACCATTGAAGATATTGTCGAAGAGCTTTTTGGTGAAATTGAAGACGAACACGATTCAGATGAAGAATTGACCGAGAAAGAATTGGAAGATGGAGTTTTTATTTTTTCTACTCGATTAGACGTAGAATATTTGAATCAAACCTACAAGCTCAATATTCCCGAGTGTGATTCATACGGAACGCTTGGCGGTTTTATTGTAGATACCATCAAAGAAATCCCTCAAAAAGGCGATGTAATTACCATTGGCATCTATCATTTTATCATAGAAGAAGCCATAAATAAGAGAATTGAATTGGTTAAAATGACAATTAAAGATTGATTTTTTTTGATAAATTAAATTTTCTTGTAAATTATAGCGCGACTAGTATAATTATTAATTAGATAATTGTATTTTCGCAAACTGAATATAAAAATTAACAACAATAAAAATGGCAGTTTTACAAAAAATTAGACAACGTTCGGCATTAATGATAGTGGTTATTGCGCTTGCATTATTTGCATTTATAGCAGGAGATCTTTTTAATAAAGGAAACTTTGGTACAAGTTCAAAAGACGTAGGAAGCGTCAACGGAAAAGACATTTCATTCGAAGAGTTCAGAGTAAAAGTAAGTAATGTTGAAAAAAGTCAACAAGGAATTACTGCAACAGCAGCAGCGAACAGAGTTTGGGAACAAGAAGTTTCTATCGCTTTGTTAACTTCTGAATTCGAAAAATTAGGATTGAGAGTGGGTTCGAAACACATAATGGAAGTTTTGAAAGCAGATCAAAACATTGGGAAAAACCCAATATTTTTAAATGCTGCAGGAGTTTTTGATGAAGCTAAATTCAAAGAATACTTCAAATCAAATCCAGAGCAAGCACAGTTTTTAAAGGACAGAGAGAAAGATGCTGAGCTTAACGCCAAATATCAAATTTATAACAATTTGATTAAAGCGGGACTTTATACAACTGAAAGTGAAGGAAAATTGAAATATGAAATGGAAGCCAACAAAGTAAATTTTGCTTACGTTGCTGGATTATATTCTACCATTAAAGACAGTAATGTAAAAGTTTCAGATGATGAAATCGTAGCTTTTATGAAGAAGAATGAAAAAAAATACAAAGCAGATGAAACTCGCGAAGTTGAATATGTTTTGATTGAAGATAAAGCTTCGCCAGAAGATGAGGCTGAAGTTAAAGCTAAAATTAACGGTTTATTGTCAGGAAGTGTAGTTTACAATCAAGCCACTTCTAAAAACGATACTTTGCCAGGTTTTAGATCAGCAACAAACATAGTTGAATTCGTGAATTCGAATTCTGATTTACCTTACGATTCTACTTACGTTGCCAAAAAAGATTTACCTGCAGTCGATGCGGATAAATTATACAACTTGGCTCCAGGAGCAATTTACGGTCCTTATATGTTTGGTAAATACTATTGTATTTCAAAATCAATGGGAAGAAAAGTAGGCGTTAACGCAAAAGCTAGCCACATATTAATTAGTTATGAGGGAACTCAAGTTCCAAACAAAAAAGAAAAAAGAACAAAAGAAGAAGCTAAAGCAAAAGCAGAATCTATCTTGGCTCAAGTAAATGCAAATCCTGATAGTTTTATGATGCTTGCTTTTACGGCTTCTGATGATTCATCATCACAACAAGGTGGGGATTTAGGATTTTTTGGTCCAAACCAAATGGTAAAACCTTTTAATGATTTCGTTTTTGGTAGTTCAATTGGTAAAGTAGGTTTAGTAGAAACAGATTTTGGTTTTCATATTATCAAAGTAACAGACAAGCAAGATGGAATTCGTTTAGCAACCATTGCACAGAAAATTGAAGCTTCAGAAGCTACCTCCGATAAAGTGTTTACTCAAGCCACACAATTTGAAATCGATGCTTCCGAAAAAGATTTTGCTAAAACAGCCGCGGCTATGAAACTTACAGTAGCTGCTCCAGTTACTGTAAAAGTAATGGATGAGGCATTTGGTCCATTGGGAAATCATAGAAATATTGTGAGTTGGGTATTCGAAGATGCAACTAAACTGGGTGACGTCAAAAGATTTGAAGTGGCTAATTTAGGTCACGTGATTGCTAAAGTCAAAAAAGTAAATGCAGAAGGTCTAATGGCAGTTGATTTAGTTCGATCTTATGTAGAACCAATTCTCAAAAATAAGAAAAAAGCGGAATTAATAAAGGCTAAAATGTCAGGAACTTCATTAGAAGCGATTGCTAAAGCTACTGGTTCAGCAGTACAACAAGCTACAGATGTTACAATGGAAAACCCAGTTTTAACGGGTGGAGTTGGTCAAGAACCTAAAGTTGTTGGAAATGCATTTGCATTGGCAGCAGGCAAACTTTCCGCTCCAATCGAAGGGAATACTGGAGTTTATGTAGTAAAAAATAATAGCACATTCAAAGCGCCAGCATTAACAAGCCACGCTGCTTATGTTTCTAAATTAAAAGCTCAAAGCGCAGGAGATGTAAATAGAGTGTTACCTACATTAAAAGACAATGCAAAAATTGAAGATAATAGAAAACAATTCAATTACTAGATTGAAGTTTTTATAAAAATTAAATCCCGAGTAATCGGGATTTTTTTTGTTTTATAGAATCATATCTTTGTAGGGAACTATTATCTTGAACCCTTTTTCCTCGAAATAATCACTCGTATTTTCTTTGGAGACCACCAATACAAAATCGCCTCCCCAAGCACCAAGACTTTTTATGATACCATTAAAATCTGGAAATAAGGATTCTTTCACCGTATGCATTTCTAAAATATTACTCATTTCTGCTTCGTGTGCTTCAAGTGTTTGAGCAAATTCTTGAAGGGTTTTTGCTTTCAAAACTTCTTTTGTTAGCAAGTCAATTTCAGTAATATTTTTAGCTAAATTCTCGTGCTTATTGTTGTAATAAGAAGCAATTGCTGCTTTGCTACTTTGCTTTTTATCGAGATAAACAAAGAATAGATTTTTAGCAAATTCTGGATTGAAAGTTACTCTTTCGACTTTTGGATTGTCGTTTTCCAAATGATACAAAATAGGGGTGTTGTTTTGAGCACAGGCAATATCGTATCCGCTGCCGCCAAAACTGTTTTTAAGTAATACAAAGGCATCGATTTCCAGCCATTGCGCAATATTATTGATTAAAGTTGAGGAAGTGCCCAAACCCCAATTCCTTGGGAATGTAAGTCGAGTCTTAACAGAAAAACCTTCTGATTGCTTGAGAAAATCAGGGTTCAATAAAAACCCTTCGTGCAAGATTTCAATCAAGGTATTTCTTTTTGAACTAGCTTTCTCGGAGATGGTTTTCTTGGAAATATCCGCAAAAGAAAAACTGTCTTCAAACCAAACACTTCCATCAGAATCAAAACTCGTCCATTTTATTTCTTGATTTTTTCCTTTTTCGACAATCAGGTTTTGTCCAAATTTAGTTGGTAATGCAAATGCTTTGGCTCCGTCAAGAACAAGGTATTCTCCAGTGATGAGTAGTTTTCCGTTGCTGTAAAATTCTTTTTTCATTGTCATTGCGAGGTACGAAGCAATCTTGTATTCGTAAATTCAGTTTTTTATAGATGTCAGGGTTTTGAACCCTGAAAGTGTTAATACTTAAACAATTCTTCTTAAATTTTCAATATACTCAACAACAGCACTATGCGAAACCACGTGGTGTTTAAAATGTTTCCGAATCAAAAGACGTTCCTCATCATTTGCTTCAAACTGGTTCAGGATGTTGTTCAAATGCATTTTCATATGTCCATCCTGAATTCCTGTTGTAGTCAACGAGCGCAAAGCAGCAAAGTTTTGTGCCAAACCGGCAACAGCCACAAACTGCATCAATTCTTTCGCCGATGGATTTTCTAACATTTCCAAACATAGTTTTACCAAAGGATGCAATGAAGTCAAACCACCAACGGTTCCTAAAGCCAATGGAATTTCCAGCCAAAACGTAAAAATACCATTTTCGATTTTGGCGTGGGACAAACTCGTATAATTTCCGTTTCGCGAAGCATAAGCGTGAATTCCAGCTTCAACAGCACGAAAATCATTTCCTGTGGCAAGAACGACAGCATCGATTCCGTTCATAATTCCCTTGTTGTGGGTTACGGCTCGAAATGGTTCCACTTCGGCGATTTGAACAGCACGGACGAATCTTTCGGCAAAAGCTTTTGGGTTCGGAATGTGTTTTTCAACCAGGTCATCAACTAGACATGAAACTTCGGCTCGAACGATACAATTTGGGACGTAATTCGAGAGAATGCTCATCACGACTTCAATGTTTTTTTCTTCTTCAGAAAATAAATCATAGACTTCCGTTTCTTCTTTCAGGGTTTTTGCAAATTGCTCCAAACACGAATTAATAAAATTGGCGCCCATTGAATCTTTAGTATCAAAAGTCGCGTGAAGCTGAAAATAATTGGGTAATAAATTGGTTTTGTCTTTTAGGACAATATCCAGAATTCCACCACCTCGTTTTTGCATATTTTTAGTAATGCTTTCGGTATTGGCAAAAAAATGTGCTTTAGTTTGTGCAAAAAAGAGTTCCAATTTCGATTTGTCTCCCTTGAAAATAAAGTGAACTTGTCCAATTTTTTCAGTATTGATGACGGTGGCTTTAAATCCACCACGAGTGGACCAGAATTTTGCCGATTTGGCTGCAGCGGCAACTACGGAACTTTCCTCAATCGCCATTGGAATGCTGCTGTATTTGCCGTTAATCAAAAAATTGGGAGCAACTCCAAGCGGAATGTACAAATTGCTTATCGTATTTTCTATGAATTCATCGTGAAGCTTTTGGATTTTCTCGTCAGCATTCCAATAATTTTTAATAATAGAAATGGCTTCTTTTGGATTAGAAAAATATTCTTTGGCTATCCAGTTTATTTTTTCTTCTTTGGAAAATTTTGAAAATCCTGCGACTTCGTTACTCATATTTTTTAGATATCTGTTTATGATATTGCAAAGATACGGTTTAGATTTTATTGAAATAGTTTTCTATAAATTTGTTAGATTACTTTAAAATATAGTTGATAATTAACACTGTCATTCCCGAGAAGTCGGGAATTACATCCCCGTTCTAATCGCCTCTACAGGATCGAGTTTTGAAGCAGCAATCGCAGGAAGAATCCCTGAAATCAAACCAATTATAGCTGCCAGTCCGGTTCCTAATAGAATATTCCCCATTCCTAAAACAAATTCAAACTCCAATGCTTTGGTCAATATTAATGAGATAATCCAAACCAAAAACAACCCGATAATTCCTCCAAAAACAGAAAGTATAATCGCTTCAAACAAGAATTGAAACAATATAAATCTGTTTTTGGCGCCTAATGATTTTTGAATCCCAATCAGATTGGTTCTCTCTTTTACAGAAACAAACATAATATTTGCAATACCAAAGCCGCCAACAAGCAAGGAAAAGCCACTGATTATCCAACCTACAATATTCATTTGTGAAATAATTCCGTCTATTAAATCAGTGAATCCTGAGAAAACATTAATAAAGAAGTTGTCTATTTCACCAGCTTTCATTCCACGGAAATTCCTTAATTTTTGCGTCATTTCAGCTTTATAGGAATCCATATCTACACCTTTTTCGGGCTTAAAAACAATCACATTAATCAATCCTTTGTTATTATCTCCAAATCGTTGTCGTACAAAATTCACCGGAATAAAAGCTGAGCTATCATTGTCGCCAAAAAATCCTGACCCTTCTTTTTTCAATACTCCAATAACAGTAAATTTTTGACCGTACAGTCGTATTTTTTTGCCAATAGGCTCAGCATCTTCAAAAAGGGATTGAGCAATTTCATTTCCAATAACTATAACTGGAGCTGCAGAATTCGCTTCGGATTCCGTATAAAATCGTCCATCTTCAAATTCAAGTCCTTGAATGTCGATAAATTCGTGCGAAACGGGAACTATATTTACATCTGTTACGGTATTCGAACCATATTTTATAGACTCCCTTTTGGTAAATATTTGAAAACCCATTTGTTCAGTACTTGACATTGAGCCCTTCAAATAAGTATATTCCTCGTATTTTACATTCGGAAACTGTTCTCTTTTCCATTGTGGAATTTCCGAAGGTCCAAAAGACATTTTCATCAAATAAATAGTGTTTTTATCCAAAGAACTCAAATCCTTTGAAATTTTTCTGTCTAATGAATCTACAGCTGCAAGTACAGCAATGATCGAAAAAATCCCAATGGTAACCCCAAGCAAAGACAATAAAGTTCTCAGTTTATTGTTCCGTAAAGCATTAATCGCAAAACCAAAACTCTCTGATAAAAGTCGAAAATAAACTAGCATAAAACGGGGATTAGTGTTACTGTAAAATTCAATAATTTTTTTTCATAATCCTAATGAAAATTTAATAACTCATTTGTAGCTTTTTTTAATACATTGTTACAGAAATACATTTGAATTTTACATCAAAAAAACTACTTTTGCACGATTGAAATCTAACTACAAAATGAACACTACAAAAACAATCAAATCAGCATTAATTTCAGTTTTTTCTAAAGATGGTTTAGAACCAATAATAAAAAAATTGCACGAACAAAATGTAATCTTTTATTCTACTGGAGG